>DATKHW010000983.1:0-2219 GCA_035546275.1 Gemmataceae bacterium | reverse complement strand
ACGCGTTGCAGGTCGTACAGCAGCCGGCCCTCGCGCGGCCACAGTCCGGATGCGGCCGGCCCAAGCAGCAGGCCCAGGCCGCGCCGCCAGACCGCCGCTTCGGCCTCGGCCAGGCCCAGCGCCGCCTGCAGCCGGGCCGCCAGGCGAACGATCGCTTCCGACGACGCCAGCCGGGCGGGCGCAGCCCCCTCACCCCTCTCCCCATCGGATGGGGAGAGGGGTGAGGGGGCTGCCCGCGCCGCTTTTTCCAAGAGAATCGCCGCACGGACGACGTTGCGCCGTTCCGCGGCCGCCGCCGCGGCTTTGGTCAGCCGGGCGTATGCGGCCGGATCGGGCCGCGTCGGCCTCGGCTGTTCCAGCGCCTCGGCGTGCGCTTCGCCCTCCTCGACCTGCGGCGACGCCGGCGTCGGATCCGGCGCCCCAGCCAACCGCGTGGCGGCGAACAGCCCGGCCGCATCGATGTCCGCGTCCAGCACGCGGAAGACGGCGGCGAGATCGCGGATGGCCGGGAAGTAAAACGGCAACCGGTGCGGAGCGAAGCAAAGCAGCTCCAGAAAAACGGCGACGAATTCCTCGTAAACGGATCGCAGCTTGTACGGATGCAGCAGGAAGTTTTCCTGGCGAAGGACGGTGCGGATCTCGTCGGTCTCCGCCTGGCCGATTCGCCGAATTCGCTCGCGGATGGCGGCTTCGCCCTGCGGGCCAGGGGGCAGACTGCGGGCGACGGCCTGATGGACGCGAGCGTGGAACAGCAGCCGCCAGTACTTGAGCAGCGTCGCCTCCGGCGGCAGCCGGCGCAGCTTGCGCGGGTCCGGCGCCGGGAAGAGCAGCGGCGTTTCCGGCAATTCCCGATCCGCTTTGATGCCGATATCGGCCCGATCGGCGATGGCCAGGAGCGCGTCGCGGCCGATGACGTAGCTCTTGCGGTGCGGCACTTGCAGGCCGACGCCGGCGAGGCCGCTGTCTTTCTTGATGACGCGGCGGAGGATGCGCGGCGGCACGAGGAGCGCGGCGGGGTCGGCGGCGGACAGAGCGCGTTCCAGATCGGCGAGCGTGAACGGGGCGGCGCCGGCGGTCATGCGATCGGCCTCCTGGGGAAATGAGTCCGAAGCCATCGTAATGCGCGGGGACGGTGGACGCCATATGGTAGGGCATTGGTCGGCTTCGACTGGCGAGGGCTGGCGGGTTATGCTTTGATAAGATCAGCCGATCCGAAAGGGGACGAGAATGAACACGCCGTTTCCGGGGATGGACCCGTACCTGGAACATCGGGCCTTGTGGCCGGGCCTGCATAACCGCCTGATCGTTGTAATGGCCAACCATCTCCAGCCGCAGCTGCTGCCGCGCTACATCGCCTCCATCGAGCAACGGGTTTTTGTGGAAAGCCCGAGCCGCGAAACCATTCCTGACATGCTTGTCCGCAAGCTGCGCCCCTCCGCGCCGGCGCCGGCGGTCCAGCCGAAAGGCGACGCCCCGGTCCTGGTGGCCGTGGAACCCGTTCAGGTCCAGGAGGCGTACATCGAAATTCTGGATCGCTATGCAGGCATGAGGGTCGTAACCGTCATCGAGCTGGTCAGTCCCTCGAACAAGGCGCGTGGCGCCGGGCGGCGGCTGTACCGGGCCAAGCAGCGGGAAACGCTAGCCGGCGAGCGTCATCTCGTGGAAATCGACCTGCTTCGCCGCGGCCGCCACGTCCTGAGCGTGCCGCGCTGGCGGGCCCAGGACGTGGACGCCTACGACTATCTGGCCTGCGTCAACCGCTGGCCGCGGCGCCATGAATTCGAGCTTTATCCGCGCCGGCTGCGGGAGCGGTTGGCTCGCATCAATGTGCCGCTCGCCGCGCCCGACGCCGATGTGACGCTGGACGTACAGGCCGCTTTGGACCAGACCTACCAGGACGCCGGTTACATGCTCATGCTGCGCTACGACCAACCCTGCGAGCCGCCGTTGGAGGCGGCCGACCAGCAGTGGGCCGACGAGCGCTGGGCCGCTTACCGCGCTGCGCACCCGGAACTGTTCCCGCCAGCGGGGTCGTGACGCACGGTACTCCCGGTCTTCAACTCAGCCCACGACTGGGGTAGGATAGCGGCATGACTCCTAAAGCCAAGAAACTGCTGGACGAGGCGTTGCGGCTGACCCCGGCTGATCGGGAAGCACTGGCCGGTCGGCTCTTCGACAGCCTGCAAGCGGACGATCCGGACGCGGAGGCGGCCTGGCAG
>DATKHW010000982.1:0-8867 GCA_035546275.1 Gemmataceae bacterium | reverse complement strand
TCGTCGCCGGTCGTCGCCGGCGGCAAGGTGTTTCTCTTCACCAAGGTCAAGGACAAGGAGCAGGAAGAAATCAGCGCCTACGACGCCAAGACCGGCGAAATGCAGTGGCACAAGGCCTACGATCGGCCCATGTTTTTCAGCCTCTTCGGCGTCGGGCCGCAGGCGACGCCGGCCGTGTTCGACGGGCGGGTCTGCACATACGGCATCACCGGCGTCCTGGCTTGCTGGAACGCCGACGACGGGACGGAGCGCTGGCGCATCGACGCTCTCAAGGAGCTGAAGGCCGACAACCTCTTTTTCGGCGAGGCCGGTTCACCGCTGGTGGACGGCGGCCGCGTGTACATCGTGGGCGGCGCCAAGGGACCGGCGGCGGCGGCGTTCAGCACGGACAAGGGCGAGGTCGCCTGGAAGAAACTCGACGAGCCGGCCTCCTACTCGTCGCCGATCCTCGTGGGCAAGGACAAAGAGCGGAAGCTGGTTTACCTGAGCGGCGGCGATCTGTCGGCCCTCGACGCGGACAGCGGCGAAGCGGTGTGGCAATTCCCGGTGAAGGACGAGGCGGGCGAGAACTCGGCGACGCCGGTGCGGGCCGGCGATCTCTTCATCGCCAGCACCGTGAAGTTCGGCGGCGTGGCCGCCAAGATCGAAGAGAAGGACGGCAAGCAGGTCGCCAGCCAGGCGTGGAAGAACCCGGATTTGACGTGTTATTTCTCGACGCCGGTCGCCGTCGGGGAGATGCTGTACATGGTGACGGGGCAGTTCGGCCTCGGCGCCGGGGCCACATCGACCTTGCGCTGCGTGGACCTGAAAACCGGACATGAACTATGGCGCAGGGACAAGGTAGGCAAATTCCACGCCGCCCTGCTGCGGACCGGCGACGACAAGCTGCTGATGCTGGACGATTTCGGCAATCTGACGCTGATCGACCCGGACCCCAAGGACTACAAGGAGCTGGCCAAGAGCAAGGTGTGCCGAGCGACCTGGGCGCACCCGGCGCTGGCGGACGGGCGCGTCTATCTGCGGGACGACAGGGAGTTGATTTGCGTCGAAGTGCCGACGAAGTGATTGATTGAGGCACGGCGAGCGGGCAATGCCCCGCTCGCCGCCAAAGGCCGACTGTCCCCGTCACCGCCGCAGCGGGATTCGCAGCTCAAACGGATAGGGCTTGTCCAGGTCATTTCCGGTCGTTTCCCCCTCCCAGATCAGCATTCCTTTTTCTCGTCGAGGTTCGCCGGCCTCGGCCGTTTGCGCATCGTTGTTCGGGTCGCGGTTGATGGTGATCGACCCGTGACGTCCAACCTTGCCGGTGAAAACAAAGAGGTAGTCCGGGAATCGCGAGGTCTTGTCAAAATGAACGACGCCGGAAAAGGTCCCGTCGCCGGCCACGTCCTCGATGATGAATCGCACCTTGTCACTGTGCCATTGGCCTTCGTACATGCCTGGCCGGACGGCGTTTTCGAAGTCGTCCGCGCGGGCGGCGTTCGACGGAACGGCGAACGCCGCAACCGCGGCCGCCAGGGCCAAGCCAAACGGCAGTCGCTTCAGGGAAACCGACATGTTCCTTCTCCGCGGTTAGGGTTTGGTGCCATGTCTCCAAGGGATGGCGCGTCCCGTGCATCGATGAACGAGGACGTGCTTTGTATGCAAGGGATGCACAGGACCGCCGGGCTTGCGCCCCCTGTCCGCGCGATCGCTTGCATTGTCCTCGTCCGGACGTGGGCGGACGGCCGAAAATCGCTACCCTGACCCCGGAGGCGCTGTCTGATGATGCGACGTTCGCGGGCGCGGGAAATAGCCCTGCAACTGCTGGTGCAGCACGACGTCAACCCCGGCGTCGGCCGGGACGTCCTCGCCGCGTTCGTGCGCGATCGGCTGCGCAGCCTCAGCCTGGAACCGTTCTGCCTCAGCCTCTTCGACGGCGTCGTCGCCCACGCCGACGACATAGACCGCCGGCTCGCCGCTGCCGCCGAGAACTGGCGCGTGGCGCGCATGGCCGTGGTCGATCGCAACGTCCTCCGCCTCGGCGCCTATGAAATCCTCTTCACGCCGGATACGCCGCCGAGCGTGGTGCTGGACGAGGCCATCGAGCTGGCCCGGCGCTTCGGCTCGGCCGGTTCGCCCGCCTTCGTCAACGGCGTCCTTGACCGTCTCCGCCAAGACAAGGACAAAACACCAGGTATGAAGGACGAAAAGCTGGACTCAATGGGCGACTAACCCGCCCCTTTTTTCCTTGTTTGGTCCTTCGTCCTTCGTACTCATGAGCATGCCGGCCCGTCAACCGTTCACCGCCCTGTGTCAGCTGGCTGCCCGGCAGCGTCTCGCCGGGCGAGCCGACCTCCACGTCCACACCACCCACAGCGACGGCGCCTATACGCCGGCTCAGGTCGTCGAGCTGGCCCGCCGGGCCGGACTGGCTGCCGTCGCCGTCACGGATCACGATGCGATGGGCGGCGTCGCCGCAGCCCGGACGGCGGCTGAGGGGAGCGGCGTGGAAGTCGCGGCCGGCGTCGAGATCACGGCGGAGTTCCGCGGCCGCGAATTGCATCTTCTGGGATATTTCTTCGATACGAATGACGGCCCGCTGACGGCCGCGCTGGAGAAGGTGCGGCGGGGTCGGGAAGAGCGCTTTCGAGTGATGGTGGAGCGATTGCGAACGTGCGGCGCGTCCCTTGATCTGGAGCGGGAGCCTCCGCCGGCCGCTCCCGAAGCGCTCGGCCGGCGGCACCTGGCGGTAATGCTGGTGCGGCAGGGGTTGTGCGGGTCGGTGCGGGAAGCGTTCGCCCGCTGGCTGCGCGACGGCGGCCGGGCCGACGCGCCCAAGCGGCGGCTGCCGGTCGGCGAAGCAGCGGCGCTGGTGCGGACGGCGGGCGGCGTTGCGGCCTACGCCCACCCGCCTTATGATTGCACCGTGGAGGATTTGGCTGAGCTGCGCGAGCTGGGACTGGGAGCGGTGGAGGTCGATTATCCCGCCGTCAAGGCGTCGCGCAGCCGGGAGCTGCGGGCCTGGGCGGCCCAGCTGGGTTTGGCGGTTTCGGCTGGCAGCGACTGCCACGGACCCGGCAAGCACGCGATCGGCGCCTGCACGGTTTCCACGCAAGAACTGGATAGTTTACGTCCAAAGTAAGTGAAAAAACCTCACCGCGGAGAACGCAGAGCGCGCAGAGAAAAGACAAGAATAAGCATCGAAGGATTGGCGTACCTCGGAACCCTTCTCTTCCTTTTCTCTGCGCGCTCTGCGTTCTCCGCGGTGAGTTCTCTTGAGGCGATTTCATGGTCTTCCGCGCCATTTTTGAAAAGATCAAGCAAGGCCTGGCCCGGACGCGCAGCGTCTTTTCGGGCATCGCCTCGCTGTTTCGCATTCGCGGCAAGGTCGACAAGGACTTTCTCGCCGAGCTGGAAAAGGACCTTTACCAGGCCGATGTGGGCGTCGCCGCCACGGACGAAATCGTCGGCCGCGTCCGCCAGGCCTTCCTCGACAAGGAAATCACCGGCGACGTGGAGGCCTTCGTCAAGCAGCAGCTGCGCGAAAGGCTCGCCGCCGAGGGGACCGAAATCCACTGGAACCCGAGCGGCCCCACCGTCATCCTCGTGGCCGGCGTCAACGGCTCCGGCAAGACGACCAGCATCGCCAAATTGGCCAAGCGCCTTCAGGGAGAGGGGAAGAAGGTGTTGGTGGCCGCCTGCGACACGTTCCGGGCGGCGGCCGTCGAGCAGTTGACCATCTGGACGCAGCGGATCGGCTGCGAGATCGTCAAGAACGAGCAGGGCAGCGACCCCGCCAGCGTGGCCCACGACGCCTGCGAGCGGGCCCGGGCGCGCGGCTTCGACGTGCTGATCGTGGACACGGCCGGCCGGCTGCACACGCAGACGCACTTGATGAAGGAGCTGGAAAAGATCCACCGCGTCGTCAGCCGGCTCATCCCCGAGGCGCCGCACGAGGTGCTGCTGGTGCTGGACGCCACGAACGGCCAGAACGCCATCGCCCAGGCGGAGTCGTTCAAGAAGACGGTGCATTGCACCGGCATCATCCTGGCGAAGCTGGACGGCACGGCCAAGGGCGGGGCGGTCTTCGCCATTAAGCAGAAGCTCGGCCTGCCGGTCAAGTTCGTCGGCGTCGGCGAAAAGCTCGACGACCTGGAACCGTTCGATCCTGAAGGCTATGTCGAAGCGCTGTTCGTTTAATCATGCTTCTCTCCTCTCCCCCGAAGCGGGAGAGAGGAGAGCCAGCGCTCGCCGACTCGATCCTCTCCTGCAACTCGGCGTCGTCCTGGCGGCCCTGGCGATCGCCGCGGCCGGCGCCTCCCCGCGTATCGGCGGCTGGAACGACGCAAGTCGATTGGCGACGGTCGAATGCCTCGTGGACCACCATACGCTGGCGATCGACCAATCGACCTGGTTTCAGGACACCGGCGACAAGATTCGTCCCCGTCCCGACGGCCCCTTCTACTCCGACAAGCCGCCGACGATGGCCCTGCTAATGGCCGTGCCGTATCTGGTCCTGCACGACGGCTTCGGCTTCCGCGCTGCGGGCCATCCGGAAGTCTTTTGCTATCTGATGACGCTTTTATCCAGCGGCCTGGCGTATATGGCCGCCGTCTGGTGCATCTATCGCGTGGGGCGCGTCGTCGGCTTGGCGCCGGGATGGTCGGCGGCGCTGACGGCCAGCTTCGGCATCGCCACGGTCGCTTTAACCTACAGCCGCAACGTCAATAGTCACTTGCCTTGTCTAGCGGCCGCCGCGGCGGTTCTCCTGAATCTGGCCGCGCTGGATCGACCGCATGGATTCATCGTCGGCCGACTGTTGCTCATTGGCGCCCTCGCCGCCTTCGTCTACGTCCTGGAACAGCCGATCGGCGGCCTGCTGCTCGTCGCCGCCGCAGTCGCTGCGGCGGTGCGACTTCGCCGACCGACTGCCGTCGTGTGGATTGCGCTGGCCGCGCTGCCCTGGGCGGCTGTGCATCACCTTGTGACCTGGGCCTATGCCGGCACGTTCGGCCCGGCCAACGTCAACGCCGACTTTTTCCGTTATGAAGGATCGACCTTCGATGAAAGCAACCTGACCGGCCGATGGAACCACGCCAGTATCGGCGCCTTCGCCGTCTACGCCCTGGGGATGCTGTTCGGCGAACGCGGCTTCCTGCTGTCGAATCCGACACTGCTGCTGGCTTTTGTTGCAGGGTGGCATGGTTTCGCGGCCCAGCGGGGTCGTCGCAATTCGGCGACGCCTGAGCCGGGCCGCAAAAGCATGGCACACACCGAGACGGTGTGCTTCGGCTTATGGTGCCTGGCCGTCTGGCTGCTCTACGCGGCGCTGTCCACCAACGACTCCGGCCAGTGCTGCACCATCCGCTGGTTTCTGCCGCTGCTGGCGCCGGCCTACTTCTGGCTGGCGCTGCTGCTGCGCGATCGGCCGCAATACCGGATCGATTTCGTGCTATTGAGCGGATGGGGAGCAGTGCTGGCTGTGTATTTCTGGATCGGCGGACCGTTCACCGCCTATAGCGCCTCGTATAATCGCTTTTTTCCCTATTTCTTCTGGCCGGTCGCCGCATGCGCCTTGCTCACCTGGGCCGCACGCCGCGCACTTGCCGCCACAGGTGCGGAGCGACGCCAAGAGCAACGCCGATGAGCAGGCCCACCACGTGGGCCGTGTTGGCGACCGATCCCATTAGGCCGGTCATGCACAAAAACAACCAAACGATCATCCATAGGACGATCGGCGGGCTTAGTCCCAGGCCCAATTCGGGCTCGTAGCGCCCCTTCATCCAGATGTAGCCGAACAGGCCGTACAACACGCCGGACATGCCGCCGAACAACGGGTTGGCGTGAAAGAGAACGCCGTTCCGGCCGACCCAGCTGAGGTAATACTGCGCGACGTTCGACCCCACCGCACAAACCAGGATCAGCAGCAAATAGCGCAGCACGCCGCGCCGCATTTCCATCGCCGCTCCCATCTGGCGAAGCATGATCATATTGAACATCAGGTGGATCACGCCGAAATGCAAGAAGATCGGCGTGATGAGCCGCCAGACCTGGCCGTGGAGGATCGCGTCCAGGCCGTTCCAGCCGATGCGGCCTTGGCCCAGGTCTACGAACGGCGCGATCGCCAACGTCTGTTCGACGGGGCTGCTGAACTCGACCCGTCCTTCCGCGTGCCCCTGCAGCAGGATGGTGAAGGCGGCGGTCGAACCGATACCGCCGTTTTGCTGGATCAGATATCCGGTGTGGGCCGCGAACACCACACAGCAGAGAAAAATCAATGCGCTGGTGCAGTGAATGGGCCGCGGCGTCCAGGGCGGCGGCCGGATGATCGGGGGCGCTTCTTCCACGGTCTGCTGTATCTTGCGTCGCTCCGCCTCGGCCGTGCGCCGGGCGGCGGCGAAGCGCGGGTCGCTGGGGTTCGCCGTGAAATCGGCCAGTTCTTTCCGAGCTTGCGGCAGACGATCCTCGTCGAACACCCAGACCACGCAGCCTTCCGGCAGCTGTTCCAGCCGCGTCTCAATCCGCTGGGTTTGTAAGTAATCGGCGAGAGCCTGAGCGGCGTCGGCGTTCGGCAAGACGGCGAGCTGGCGCATCGCAGGTTCCTGACGGACCACATCCGTGGGGCACGGGGCGCACGCTTTCATGCTACGGGGAAAGCCTTCCGGGGGCAGGGGGCGGGAATCGGGAACGCCGGCGGCCGATGGTGCGTCGATTTGACGGGCCGCCAAACCCAACCTACGATTGAGTGGCCCGCCCGGTGCTGCGACCATGCTAAAGAATACCCGCATTGTCCCTAAATTGGCCGAGCGCCGGCGCATCGAGCGCCGGCGCTCGCGGCGGATCGCCCCCGGCTGCATGACGCCGTGCGTGATCCGCACTGCGGGCGACGACGAGGAATATCCGGGTTGGATTCATAACCTGTGCGTCGGCGGCGCCGGTCTGCTGTGCTGCCGGCCGTTCGACAACGGCGCCGTCCTCACCGTCCTGTTCATCAACGCCGCCCACACTTTCGCCCTGTCCGCCGAGCTGCGCGTCGTTCGCGGCTATCGCATCGTCAACGGCGACTACTTTCTGGGCGGCCAGTTCACGCAAGCGCTCCGCTACGACGAATTGCTGCCGTTCATGGTGTAGGCCGACGGCGCGCAGGGAGTGCGAAGCAAGCACTTGCTGGCGCTTCGTGCTGCGCGTCCTATCATGAAGCCATGCGCTTCCTCGATCTCACGCTTCCCACCGCGGCCGAAAACCTCGCCCTGGACGAGGCGCTGCTGCTGTGCGCCGAAGCCGGCGCGGGCCGCGAAGTGCTGCGCTTCTGGGAGCAATCGGATCCCGCTGTCGTGCTCGGCGCCGGCTGCCGTCTCGCCGAGGACGTGGCGGAGGCCGCATGTCGCTCCGACGGCGTCCCGATCCTGCGGCGGGCCAGCGGCGGCGGCACGGTCCTGCTCGACCGCGGTTGTCTGCTTTACACGCTCGTGCTGGATACCGAACGGGCGCCGGAGCTGGCGGGCATACGGTCGTCCTATGCCTCCATCCTGAGCCGCGTTGGCGAGGCGCTGTCCCCCCTCACGCCCACCCCCTCTCCCCCAAGGGGAGAGGAGGATGTAGTTCCGGCGGGGATCAGCGACCTCGCTGCGGCCGGCCGCAAGCTGTCCGGCAATGCGCAGCAGCGCAAACGCCGGTTCCTGCTCCATCACGGTACGCTGCTTTACGCCTTCAATCTGGGGCGCGTGGGGCGCTATCTGCTGCCGCCGCTGCGGCAACCGGAATACCGGGGCGGGCGCGATCACGCCGCGTTCCTGCGCAACCTGAATTTGCCGGCGGAGGAAATTAAGCGACGCTTATGTACGGCGTGGGAGGCCGACGAACCAGAAGCGGATTGGCCGCAAGAGCGCGTGCGATCGCTCGTCGCGGAGAAATACGCCGTGGAAGAATGGATAAGACGGCGATGACGCTGTTAGCAATCCTGGCGCCCACGCTCTGCGGGGCGCCAGGAGGATAGGCGCTATTTCGTCGGCGGCTTTGGATCGGCCGGCGGCGAATCCTTCGGCTTGTCGGCGGGCGCCGGCTTGTCGTCCTTCGGCGTATCGCTGGCGGGCGGCACGGCCGGCGCCACGTTCGGCGGGAGGATTGGCGGCGGCACGGCTGCGGCCCCAGCGCCGGGCGCGCCGCCGGCCTGGGCGCCGAGCTGAAGTTGGAATTGCAGCTGCTGCTGCACTTGCTGCTGAAGCAGCTGCTGCTCCTGCGCAGCGGCCTGCGGCTGCCCAATGTCGGCGTCCTGGCGCAAGTCGGCGGCGTTTTCCTTGGTGGTGATGAACAGCGTGTTGCCGACGCGCACCGGCTTGAGTCCGGCCATCTCGGCGAGCAGCCGGACCGCCGTCTCCAGCTCCACGTCTTCCAGCTGGAGGCTCACTTTGGCCTGCGACTGTTTTTCGGCGCGGGGATCGAGGATGAGGTTAGTCGCCGTATCGTGGGCGATCTGTTTAAGAGCGGCGGCGAATTCGACCTTGTCCATGTCCACGGTGATGTGCTGGTGCAGTTGCCGTATCATCGCCATCTGCTCCGTGGTGACGATGACCGTATCGCCGATGGCGACGTAGTCGAGGGCGAACGGCTGCAGCAGCGTCCGCAAGACGGAACGAATCTTCACCTCCTTGAGTTCCAGCGGCCCGGCCAGGGGCGCCTGTTCCGGCGCCATGTTGAGCTGCTGCGTAATGCTGGTGCCGTCGAGGACGATGGTAATTTTCGTATCCGAGGCGAGCTTTTGCACGGCCGCGGCGAGCGTCCCTTCCAGCTTGATGGTGATCGGCTTGTCGAGCGCCTGGCGGAGCTTCTCCACCGGCGTGAGGGTGTTTTCCTTGTTCTCAGGTGCGGCCGGGGCGGCCGCGGCG
>DATKHW010000981.1:0-2649 GCA_035546275.1 Gemmataceae bacterium | reverse complement strand
CGAGCGCTTCGCCGAGCGTCTGATGCAGCTCGGCCGACTCGGGCCGGCGCCGCACCGCCGCCCGCAAGGCGGCGATGGCCTCCGCGCGCCGGCCCAGCTGTTTCAGCGCCAGGCCGAGGAAGGCGTAGGCCTGGGCGTGGTCGGCCTTGACGTCCACGGCTCGCTGGGCGGCGTCGGCGGCGGCCCGGAACTTGTCGGCCGCGGAGGACGCGTCGCCGGCTTTCTGCGCTTGCTCGCCCTCCATGTAGAGGGCCACGGCCAGGTAGTACGTTGGGTCCACGTCCTGCGGCGCCAGCGTCGCCGCTTTCCGCAGGGCCTGTTCCCCCTCGGCGAGTCGGCCGTGCTTGGTGAGCAGCACGCCGAGCTTAAGGTACGCCTGGGGGTCGTTCGGATCTTCGGCCGCCATGCGCTGGTACTGCGTCGCCGCCTCGTCCCAGCGGTCGCTCGCCGCCAGCCGGTCGAGCTGCTGGAAGCGCGTCGCCTTCCCCACCGCCAGGCGCTCCATCTCCTCGAAATAGGGGTCGCGCCAGGGCGCATCGGCGGGCGGCTGCTGTGCCTGCTGCGCATAGTCCGCGGCCGCCTTCAGGTCGCCCTTGCGCTGATAGGCCGCGGCCAGCTGCGTCAAGGCGTGCTGGCGCATCGTCGGGCTGAGGGCCGCGCGGCGAAGGTGGGAGATGCTGGCGTCCAGATCGTTGCGACCCAGCGCGATCAGGCCCATGTCGAGATGCGCCCGCGCGTTGTCCGGCTCGCGGTCCAGCACACGCTGGCACAGCGTCTCGGCCTGGGCGGGGTCGTTGCGTTCGATGCACAACTCGGCGATGAGCAGATACGGCGTCGCGTCGGTTTCGCCGCTTCGGTCGCAGGCCGCGACGGCGCGGCGGAGGGCGGCCAGCCCGGCGTCGCGATCGGTGGAGAGCAGGCAGAAAGCACGCAAATAGGGCCAACGGACCTCGTCGGGTTGCAAGTCCTCGGCTCGCGCCAAGACGGCGTCGGCGTCGGCGGGAAAGCCGTTGGCGAGCAGGACCTGACCGAACCGTCCCCAGGCATCGACGGAGCGCGGCGCACGCATCGCATCGGTGCGGGCCTCACGGACGGCGGCCGCGACTTCGGGATCGACGCCGGCCAAGGCGGCGTCCGACGGCCCCGGCGGCGGCGCTTCGGCGCGGGAGCGCCACGGCTGCCGCCAGCAGACGCCGGCCGCCAGCGCGAGGAATGCTACAAACGCGATCCCAAGGATCGTCCACCAGAGCAGCCGGCGGCGACCGACCCCTGTTGCACCGTTCATGGCTTCCGCTCCTCCGCCGGCGCCGGCCGACCTTCACCCTCGCGCACCGCCGCCAGCCGATCCACTTGCCGATCCGCGGGGCCGCGCACGAATTCCTCGCGGGAGCCGTCCGGCCAGCGCACGATGAGCGAATCGATCGCCGTCGCCGCGCCGAGGCCGAACAAAGCCCGCGGATCGCCGCTGCACAGATAGCTCCCGCCTGGATCGGCCCGCCGCAGCCAGCGGCGCTC
The DNA here is from genome assembly GCA_035546275.1 of Gemmataceae bacterium. Taxonomy (GTDB): domain Bacteria; phylum Planctomycetota; class Planctomycetia; order Gemmatales; family Gemmataceae; genus UBA4732. Next base: position 1,134 of record DATKHW010000981.1, on the reverse strand, counting down.
GCCGGCCCGCACGGTCACCTCAGCGCCCACCGCGTCGCGGTCGTGATGGGCCGCGTCGAGAGCGCGAACCGTCAACCAGTGGCCGCGATTCGGCGTCCGGTTGAGCAGCAGCCGCGCCCGCCCCTCCACCGTCGTCAGCAGCAGGTCGGGCGCGCCGTCGCCGTTCACATCGCCGACGATCAGCCCCCGGCCCACGCAAGCTGCCCCGCACAGCGTTCCCTGGCTCGCCGACAGGTCGCGGAACGATCCCTTTCCGTCTCCCGTAAATAGCTGATTGCGTCCCGCATAGGCCGACCAGTACGGTCCCAGCGCCGCCTCCCCCGGCACGGCCGCGGCGTTGCGGCGAACGCTGCCGTTGACGACCGCCAAGTCCTGGGCGCCGTCCAGGTCGAAGTCCGCCAGCACGGTTCCGAAGCCGGTGCCGCGCCATTGCGTCGCCGTCAGCCCCGCTGCTCCGCTTTGGTCGTGAAACAGGCCGCGCGGCCCCTGCCGCCAGAGCGTGTGGTTCTCCTCGCCCAGGTGCGTGACGACCAGGTCCTCCATGCCGTCGCCGGCCGCGTCGCCCAGCGCCACGCCCATGCCGGCTTGGGCCACGCCCAGCCCGCTATAGGCCACGCCGCGCCGGACGGCTTCCTCCTGAAACGTGCCGTTTTTCTGGTTCATCCAGAGATGATTCGGCTTGCCGTCGTTGGCGACGAAAATATCCGGCCAACCGTCGCCGTCGAAGTCGGCGCAGAGGACGCCGAGGCCCGGCCCCGGCAGCCGGCCCAATCCCGACGGCGTCGTTACGTCCTCGAATCGCGGCCGGCTGTCCGCCCCCGTGATGTTGTGGTACAGCACGGCGACGACGCCGTGGAACGTGGACGGATTGCAGTAGTCCGGCTTGCCGGTCGCTCCGGCGCAGGTCGCGGCCGGGTTGTAATCGAGGTAGCGAGCGACGACGAGATCGAGCCGGCCGTCGCGGTCGTAGTCGAGGAAGGCGGCCGACGTGGACCAGCCGGGCACGTCGAGGCCGGCTTCCTTCGTCACGTCGGTGAACGTGCCGTCGCCGTGATGATTGAGGAAGAGCTTGACGCCGCCGTATTGCGTAATCAGCACATCGGGCCAGCCGTCGTTGTTCACGTCGCCGACGGC
>DATKHW010000980.1:0-5584 GCA_035546275.1 Gemmataceae bacterium | reverse complement strand
GGGAGAGGGTAGGGTGAGGGGGTCCAGGAACGCCAGCGACAGCACGGCGCCGGAGTGGCCGCGCAGCGTCTTGACTTTGGGGTTGGCGTCGTTGCTTTTCAGGTCAAAGACGAAGATCGTCCCTTCGTCTTCGAGCATTTTGGGCGTGACGGCGCCGAGCACGGGGAAGACCATGCCAAACGTGCGAAAATCGGCCCGGCCGCGCATGAGACCGAGGCCGCCGACCGCCAGCCAGGCGCCGTCGGGAGAGACCGCCAGGGCGTTGATAGTCCCGTCCAGACCGGGGCCGACCGGCACGCGATAGACTGTCGCCGGCTCAAACGTCCCGCCGTTGTTCTTCCAGACGCGCACCACCTTGTCGTAGCCGGCGGCGTAGAGCCGATCGCCGTCAGGGCTGAAGGCGACGGCGTTGAGGACGCCCATCGGCCCTCGCGGCTCGACTCGCAGAAAGACCTTGTCCGGCTCGGCATGGGCCAGGGCGGCGGCGCTCAAACAGGCGATAATGACGGCGAGAGAAGTCCGTATTTTCACAGATGCGCCTCGGGGAAGGGATTATCTTTGAGCGGGGCGGCTTGGCTCAGTCGTCGTCCGTTTCGGCCGGCCGCTCCGCCGCCGGGTCGCCGGCCTCGATGCGCTGGAGCTGCCTGCGATAATACTCCCTTTTCGGGTCCATTTCGATGACTTTCTTCTCCGCGGCGACGGCCTTGTCCTTGTCGCCGCGCTGGAACCAGACCTCGGCCAGCGTGTCGAGATCGCCGGGGCTGTCCGGCGCCAGCTCCACGGCCTTCTGCGCATGTTCCAGGGCGGAATCGAGGTTGCGCCGGCAGCACGCCGAGACCCACCCCACGGAATTGTGCGCCCAGGCACAATTGGGATAGTCTTTGCACAATTTTTCCTGCACGGCGATGCAGCGGTCGAACAGCTCCTGCGCTTCTTTCTTACGGCCGGCTTTGTCCCAGGCGGGGATCAATTCGATCGGCGTGATGGTGTCGCCGGGCAGCGCCGCCAGGGCGAGGGCGACTTCCTTCTGGGCCACGTCGAACTTGTCGGCGGCCGTCGCGGCTTGCGCCCGCAGACGGTGGATGAAGGCCGGCACGCCGAGGTAGGCGGTCGGCTGCACGAAATCGACCTGGCCGAACAGGCAGCAGAGCATCGATGATTCCTGATCGAGCGCCGCCGTCGGGTAGTCCTTGCGGTCCAGTGCATCGAGGGCCGTCTCCCGCAGCGCCCGCGAATTGCTCAGCGACCAGGTCGGGCTGAGCCGCAGCAGCAATTCGCGCTCGCGCCGCGCCGCCTCGCGCTGGCCGTGGTCTTCCAGCCCTTGCAGGAAGACGATCCGCGCCCGGTCGTCGCCCAGCGGCCCCCAGTGGGCCGCTTCCATGCGCTTCTTGCCCTCCGCCTGCTTGCCCGCCTGCGTCAGCGCCCAGCCGTTCAGATAAAGCGCCAGCACCCGCGTGTGGTCCTTTTCCCACGCCTGGCTGTAATGCTCGGCGGCTTTGTCCCACTCTTTTTTGTCCGCGTCCAGGTCGCCGAGACGGATGAGGGCCCCGGATGAGCCGAAGTTGCCCGCCTTCTCCAGCAGCGAGCGGGCCAGTTTCTCGTTCTTGCAAAGGAGAGCGGCTTCCGCGACGGCAATGGGTTCCTTTGCGTCTAGCGCGGGCTCGCCACCCATCGGCGGCCAAACAGCAAGCCTTTCGGTCACTTTCGAAAGAACCTTGGCGTCTGCCGTGCCGTCAAGCAGGGCGCGCAGGTCTTTTATGTTCACCGCCGCGTCCGTTCCTCGCTCCCGTAGCATTGGCCACAACGCTTCCGCCGCTTCCGCATGTTTGGGGAACAGGTTCGCCAGCAGCCGATTTCTTACGCCCTCATCGTTCGACATGCCCAGGATCGCCGCAGCGTGTTCCGCGGCCTGGTCCTTGAGGCCGACGCGAATCTCGGCCTCGACCAACTCTTCGGGCCACGACACATTGTTGGCGCCGGGAAGCGGAAACTGGCCGGCGTACTTGGCAAAGACGTCCTTCGCTTCTTTCCTCTCTCCCAGCGAGTACAGAACGCGCGCCTTGAGGATTTCCAGCCCCGCTCTGTTGTCTATGGGGCCTAGCGGTCCCGCCGCCTTCGCGCGGTCGGCCAGCTCCAGCGCTTCCTTGTAGCGCATCTGGGCGACCAGCATGTCGAAAGCGGCAAGCTGGTAATTCGGCGCATCGACGACCACGTCGATGCCGTCGGCCGGGCGGTCGTTGAGGAACAGCACTTTAGCGAGGTAGTAGCGCTGAAAATCATCGCCGGGATTGTCGTTGACCGATTTGCGGAGGTCGGCGATAGCGTCGTCGAAGCCCTTGGCGTCGCCGGCCAAACGGCAGTAGGTCGCGTTGATGCCGGACATCTCATACGGCAGGTTTCGCGGCGAATGAATGGACCGCCGCGCCAGCGTCTTCCAGTCGCGGGCCTCGAACAGCATGGCGTCGGCCAGCTCCGGCTTGCCGGCCTTGTCGGCGGCCTGCGCGGCCGCGGCCAGGTCTCCCTTGGCGCGGTACAGGAGGGCCAGCAGCGCGCCGTTCTTCTCGGCGTTCGGCCCCTTGGCGGGCAGCGCCTTGTAATGGGCGATGCGCTCGTCGAGCTTGCCGCGCATCAGCCAGTAGGCGGCGTAATCCTGGCCGCCCCTCTCCGGGTCGTTGGCGAAGACCACGTCGAGCAGCGGTTCCAATGCATCGTAGTTTTCCTCCAGAATCATCTGCGGAGCGACGTGCTGCAGCTCGGCCTGGAGATGCTGGTAAATGTTGCCGCGCACCGACGGATCATCCTCGGCCCCGGCGATTTTGCACAGGGTGCGGTACCCGGACGGCCCCGCCTTGAGCAGCTCATCAACGACCTTCTCCTTGCCGTTGACGTCCGCGCTGCGGTAGCGGGCGACCAGATCGACGATCTGCGGCGGCGTGTTCGGGTAGAGGCCCCAGCGGAACTTGTCGAGGATGAGCCGGGCCCGCTGCACGACCTCGGCGTCCTCGCCGCCGGCCGCTTCCTCGAGCGCGTCCTCGGCGGGCTGGCCGGCTTCATAGAGTTTCTGCGACGCCTCTTCGCGCTTGGAGAAATCGTCGTCGCCGAGCTGCTTGATCCACTGGGCGATTTGCTCCGGCGTCGGCTTGGCGGGCGGCTCGGCGGCGCCGCAAAAGACGCACGCCGCGACGGCCGACGCAAGCAACGAGATTCGGCTCATGGAAGACACGACGATCTCCTTTCTCTGGGCGGACGTGGACCGCGCGGACGGCTGCGCTCCCTTTCTGGCATCGTAACGGCGGGGGCGGGCGCGGGACAAGACATTTCGCGGATGTCGGCCGCGGGAGGTTAGTGGGGTGCCATGCTTTCGCGGCCTTTCCAAGACTGCATCGGTCTTCCTCGACTCGTGGGGCCGCGAAAGCATGTCGTCCCCGACTTCATGCTTTCGCGGCCCGGCACGTCGGGGAGGCGGGAAGCAGCGTCGCGAGGCCGCGAAAGCATGGCACCCAATTCTCATCCCGCCTGCACCGCCAGAAACCATTTATGCACCGGTCGCGGCGAACCTGGCGCTTGGTGCGCGTTGTTCACGTCGGCGAGCTATGTTTCACATTGCGGGCGCAATCGATTCCGTTCAGAGATGCGCCCTTGATCTCCGACCGTAGAATGTAGTCGGAGAAAGCGGTTCGCTGGCTCCAAGGCCTGGGGGAACGCGAGATGAGCGGTTTCACGGAAAACAGGGCGTCGGGGGCATCCGAACGGTTCGGCGGCGATCCTGTGGTGCTGACGTGGGGCGCGGCGGAGGCGATGCTGCCTCTGGTCGGCCGAATCGCCGCGGATATGGTGCAGCTGCACGATCGCCTGGCACGGCTGCGGCCGGAAAAGAATCGGCTCGACCGCATGAGGCGCACCCTGGCCTGGCCCGACCGCGCTCGCCGCTATGAATTGCAGGAAGAGACCGCCGCCGTTTTGAGGGATTTGCAGGACGCCTCGGCCGAGCTGGACGTGCTGGGCGTGGCTTTGCTGAATGGGCCGACGGGGATGGTCGGCTTTCCGACGATGGTGAACGACCGCCCGGCGTACTTCTCGTGGCGGCCGGGCGAAGAGACGCTGGCCTTCTGGAACTACGCCGACGATCTGGTGCGCCGCCCGGTGCCGGCGGCGTGGACGCGGCCGCCTGTCAAGGAGCGGGAACGGCGCAAGCAGGGCAAGACAGGACCGCAGCGCTGACGCCGCTGGAATCGGGGCATGGCGTCCATCATCGACCTGCCTGACCTCGCCGCCACCGAGGCGTTCGGTTGGCGGCTTGGCGGTCTGCTCTTTCCCGGCGCCGTCGTCGGCCTCGTCGGCCCGCTCGGCGCCGGCAAGACGCATCTGGCGCGCGCAATCGCCGCCGGACTCGGCGTGCCCGATCCGCGCATCGTCACAAGCCCCACCTTCATCCTCATCCAGGAGTACGCCGGCCGGCTGCCGGTCTATCACTTCGACGTCTACCGCCTCCGCGGCGAAAGCGACTTCAGCGATCTTGGGGTGCAGGAATACATCGAGGGCGACGGCGTCTGCCTGGTGGAGTGGGCCGACCGAGTTCCCGGCGTGATGCCGGCAGAGCAGCTGCGCGTGGAACTAGCGGTCCTCGGCGAAACGGCCCGGCGAGCGACGTTGCTCGGAGTCGGGGACCGCTATGTGAAATTGGTGCGGGCGCTGGCGTGAAAGCGGCGTCAAACGGCCTGGCGCAGCAGGCTGAGTGAGACGGGCATATGCGGCGACGGGGCCGGTTGGGCGTCGTCGCGGCGGATCGGCGTTTCGACGCGGCGGGGCAGCGACACGCGCACCGAGGCGGACTGGTCCGTCGCCGACAGCGCCTCGACGGCGCCGCCCTGGATTTCGATCATCAGCGACGCTTCCAGCAGGCGCAGCAGCAGGTTCGACGCGCCGCCGCCGGTGGACTCGACGTACAGCACGCATTGGCCGTTCTCCTCGGCCAGCCGCAACGTCAGCGCCCCTTGATTCATCCACACCATCGCATGGAGTAGGGCGTCCAGGGCCGCCCCAACCAGGTCGGCGCTTACGAACACGGGGCCGGGGGAGACGCCGACCACCGCAATCGGAACATGCGGCGCCTCGCCGGCCAAGCGATCAGCCGCTTCCTGGGCCAGACGGCGGAGCGAGCAAGCGGCCGGCGGCTCGGCTTCCGCGATGCGGCGGGAACAGCCGACGATGCGGCGCACCGCGTCGGCGGCCTGGTGAGCGCATTGCAAACCGGAGCGGATGCAGCCGCCGACCTCGGCCGGCGCCGTGGGGCCGCTCAACGCCAATTCCAGATAGCCGATGACGCCCGTGAGGGCGTTGTTCACATTATGGGCCAAGCTGGCGGTCATGCGACGCAGCAAAACGTCGGAAGTCATGAGACTCATTGCACAAGCCGCGGGCAGCGGCGCCTTCGAGAGAAATCCAGCGGCGACATAGCGCCGGGCGAGAATTCACGTTCCTGCGGGACGCGAATCCTTCCTGTGCAAGCATAATATCGGTTCAGGCAATGTCAAATGAGCGGAAGAGAAGGCGAGCGGCCGGCGTGAGCCGGCTGATGGATCGC
>DATKHW010000979.1:0-2561 GCA_035546275.1 Gemmataceae bacterium | reverse complement strand
CCGGGCCGCCGGGCGCGGCACAGGGCCTGCGTCCAGCAGCGGGCCGCCGCCCGGCTGGCCGCCCTGCCCGTCGGCCACGAAGCAAAGCCACATGCCCGGGTCGAGCGGGTGTTGCTGGACGGCAAAGGCGTCCTCATTCACGCGATGGCCGCCCACCTCGGAGAAGGACAATACACTTATCATTGCCCCACTCCACGCGGCCGAACACCTAGGTCAGAGGCCGGGGCCGCCGGATGCCGTGCTACGCCTCACTCTGGCCCCGGTCCGCTCAGTCCCACCCGAATTTAAGCAACGGACGCCCGCATTGGGGACAGGGCGTCCGCAGACGGCCGAGATTCACATTGGCAATATGGCACCCGGGACAGTACACACCGTCATTTGGGATGGGGATTGACTCCCGCAGCTCCGACAACTTGGATGCGACACGGTAGACGTCGTCCGTATTGGCGCCTACTGGAGGAAGCCCCATCGACTCAGGATCATTGGTTGTGGCATTGAGGGGCACGGTGGTGACCCATTCGTCCGGCCCGAGGCGCCGATCGTCGCCAAAACTTTCGGTGATATCAACTTGACTGTACATCATCGCGGGCACCGAAGCTTCTTGCGAAACAGCTACACTGCAAGCCGTTTGCTTCCGTCGCCAACCCATTCATTTACAGCGCCGCGCCTGCTAATCCTACGGATTTCCTACCGCCGGCTAGCAGACGGAATAGCGTTCACCCAGGCAGCGGCCCCTCAAACTGAAGCGCCCGCGCCCGGAACAGGAAGTCCACGATGTTCCCCTCATGCGGCTGCAGCCAGTTCAGCTGGATCGTCGGGATCGGCCCGATGTTCAACCGGTCGATGTGCGTCGCGTCGAGGAGCGCCCGCTGGAACTTCTTGTCGTGGGTGATCGCCGAGCAAACCAGCGTCGGCCCGATCTGTTCGAGCATCTTCTCCTGCGGGCAGGCGACCACCGTGCAGAAGGGGAACATGTATTCCTTCTTGGCGATTGGGTGGGCCGGCGAGTCGCAGTGGATGACGGTCGGCCGGAGGTAGTCGCAGCGCTCTTTCTTGACGAGCCGTTTGCCGAACTTGGCGGTCATGTCCTGGGCGCCAGCCGTCTGAAGGTCCTTGTCGATGTCAGCGGAGACGGCGTCGGCCTGGCCGGGCACCGTGAAGGCGGCCAGCGCGGCCTTGGGGTCCTCCGGCGGCAGCGGGACGACCGGCCCCATGCGCTCGGCCATCGCTTGGGCGATCTCCTTGGTATGACGCGACGCCCAGACGCCGGAGCAGTTGATGCAGCCGCGGCCGCTGTTGACGAAGACGCTGTCCACCATCAAATCGAGGTACTTGCGCCAGTCGTCCACGACGTCGTCGCCCAGCAGGATCTTGCTGAACCCGGGGCCGTGGGCCTGGACGCGCGGGTCGCCTTTGTAGCGCTCGACGGTGGCCGTGCCGCCGAAGATAAGGTTGCGCGGGCAGCTGGCCAGGACGGCGGCGCCGATGTCGCCGAGTCCAGGGTAGATGGCGATCGCCTGTTTCGGCACGCCGGCCTGGAAGAACGCCTCGGCCATGCGGTACGGCGTCCACGGCTCCTGCGGCCCTGGTTTGAGGACAAGGCCGATCTGCATCGGGATGATCGGCAGCCAGAGCGTGTGGACGCCCGGCGAGTTGGACGGCAGCACGAGGCCGAGGACCGGCGACTGGGCCTGGTAGCTTACCGGCACGCCGCGCGCCTCCACGCCGTAGCCCTTCGACAGGATGTCGAGGTCGAGGCCGCGGGTCAGCGAATCGAGGATTTTATCCATCTGGCTCAGCACGAAATGGTTCTTCTTCATGTTGAAGCGGCACATGTGTTCGGGCAGGCCGGTGGTGGCCGACTGCATCCGCACAAACTGGTCCGGCGTCTGCGTACCGTCGCCGAGCGGCAACTCCGCCTCGACGTACAGTTCGCCGGCTTTTTTCATCATCGGCAGCAGGTCGCGGATGGGGATTTCGCGGAGGGCGTCGCGCGCCTTCTGGGCCTTGCGCATGTCGCGCTCGATGAGGGCGGCGTTAGCCCGGCCGACCTCGGCGAGCGCCTCGCCGGTATCGAAGTGAACGACTTTATCGATGTCGAGGCTCTTGTATGGCTCGCCCCAGCGCAGGACCGGGATGTGGATCATGGTGGTTTTTCCTCAGTGAAACTGGTTGCGATTCAATCGCCTCGCTCGGCAAGCAACTCGGCGGCCCAGGCAGCGTCCGTTGGACCGAGGGGCGGCGTGGACGGTTGGGCGTAGTCGATCTCCCGCTCATATCCCGCTTCGTCATAAGCCCGATCCAGGCTCGGCCGCAGGGGTACGTGGGGCGGTTCCGTTTCGGGGTTGAGGGGGATGGGTATCTCTGGGAGCGGGTCACGCACGGTAAACGGCCAAACGCCCGCTCGGGGAAAATCAAAATGCGGACACACAAGGATATAGTAATCGGCTGGAGGGACCGTACCGACCACAGGTGCACGCGCGCCAGACCGCAGCAAGTCCAGCTCCACCAGATTGACCTGGTTCGCCAGGTAATCGGCGCGCTTGTTCAGGTAGGCTTCG
>DATKHW010000978.1:0-3489 GCA_035546275.1 Gemmataceae bacterium | reverse complement strand
ATCAGATCGGCGGCGGCGTTTACGACCGGGCCGGCGACGACTTGCAATCGCGCGGTCTGTACCTCGACATGGCGCCCTGGCAGGCCTGCGTATTCACCCTGACGGAATGGAAAAAGGAGTCTTGAAATCCGGGCGCATCCTTTATTGGGCCGCGGCGGAAACCCTTGATTTGCGCGAGTCACTTTTCCTCCGGCTTCGTCTGGTACTGGCCCTTCCCCCACACCCGCTGGTTGAAGCCGGCCGATGCGCCGCGGGGGATGGTGATCGTCGTCCAGTGGTCCCCCGCCAGGATGCGCGCGATCAGGACGATCTGGCCGATGTGATAGCCGCAGTGGGCCAATGAGCGCTGGATCGCCAACGGCACGGAATGCGCCTCGCCGCGGATGGTCACGGTCTTGCCGACGTCTTCGGCCTGGAGGCTCGCCAGCGCGTCGAACAGTCGTCCCCAACCCGACTCCCAATAGGCGATCAACTCGTCCCGCGTCGTGAACGCGTCGACGAACTCGTCGTCCCGGTTGCGCCAGGGCTTCTCGCCGTCGCTGGTCAGGAAGTCGGTCCAGCGGGAGAGCAGGTTCCCGGCGACGTGCTTCATGACGACGGCGATGCAGTTGGTATTGGCGTCAAGGGCGGTGTGCAGCTTGTCGTCAGGAAGCTGGGCGATCGCCTTGTCCGCCCAGCCCTTATTGGACCGGAAGGCGGCCAGTGCGCCGTCGATCACGGCCTTGGCCAGGCCAGTCAAAGCCCCCGTGCGGCTGTCGTTCATGATGTGTTCCTCCGACCGATGGCATCGGATCGCTTACCCTTCGGACAGCTCGTTCACGCCTCCGCCGCGACGCGGAACATGCCCCAGGCCGGCGGCAGCGATTCCGCCGGCAGCGCTTGCAGCAACGTCCGCTGCCGCGCGTTCTCCTCGGCGGCCAGGACGCCCAGCTCGGCCAGCGGGCCTTGCACTTCGGCGTAGAACTGCACCATGTTGGCGACCATCAAGGCGTCGGAACGGCATTCGGACCAGGCCGAGCGCACCCGGCGGCAGCCGGCCGCTTCGAGCGCCGCCGCCAGCGTCGCCCCGACCGCGGGGGAGATGCGGCGGGCCGCGTACAGCTGATTGATGGCCGTCGCCCAGATGCGCAGCGGCGCCAGCTCCGGCCGGCCCGTCGCTTCCAGGTAGGCGATCCGGGCCAGCGGCGAGCGGAAGTCCGGCTCGATAAAACCCAGCAGCGTGCCGGGGCGGAGGCGTGCCCGGAGCCGGCCCAGAAAGAACTCGGCCATCGGCAGATGGTGCAGCACCGCCCGGCCGACGACGGCGTCGGCCCCGTCTAGCCACGGCCCCAGCTCCGACGCATCGGCCAGGACCGCCTCGAACCGCCGGCCGGCGAGCGAGGACCGGGACTGAGCCAGCAGCCCGTCGCTGGAATCGACGCCGACGAGCACGCCCTGGGGAATGCGGCGCAGCACGCGGGCGCTGAAGGCGCCGGGGCCGCAGCCCAGCTCAACGAGGCGGGCGCCGGGCGGCAAGGCGAGGTCGTCCAGCAGGCGTTCGGAGGCTTCCGCGAACGTGGCGTCCTGGATCGCCAGCCGCCGAGCGGCGTCGGCGGACTGGCCGAGGATGTAGCCGGGCGTTTTGCTCATCGGGGGTTCTCCAGAGGGGGTTGTAGCCGGATGGATGCCTTGCGGCGAAGAACCGATGCGGCCGGCGCCGCCCGCATCCCGTCTCATCCCACGTCCAGCCGCTCGATGCGCTCGACCTCGTCGGGCGCCAAGCGGAAGTCAAAAACCTGCAAATCCTCTCGCATATGATCGGCGTCGGTCGTGCCGGTCAGCGGAATCATGCCTACCTCCAGCGCGAACCGGAAGACGATCTGGCTGGCCGTCCGCCCGTGGCGCCGGGCGATCCGGATCAGGTCCGGGTGGACCAGCGCGTCGCGGTTCGCGGTCAGGAGCGAGAACCCCTGGTAGACGATCCCGTGGGCGGCGCACAACGCCCGGACGTCGCGGTCCCAGCCGCGGGAGGCGTAGCACCGGTTCTGGACGAAGCGCGGCGGCACGCGCGCCCCCTCGCATAACCGGCGGAGCTGTTCCGCCGAGACGTTGCTGACGCCGAGCAGACGGGCCCGGCCGCGGTCATGAACGGCCTCCATGGCCCGCCAAGCCTCCCAGTCGGCCTCAGCAAGGCCGGACCGCGTGGTCGGCCCGTGCAGCACGTAGGAGTCGATCATCTCGACGCCGAGGTGTTCGAGCGAGCTGGCGAAGGATTGCTCGACCTGGACTCGAATGGAGGCTTTCGGATCGTACGGAAGACGCTGGTCCTGTCCGGCGCGGAAGGTGAACTTGGTCTGCTGAAACAGCTCGTCGCGCGTCAGCAGGCCGGCGTCGAGCCATGCCCGGACGGCTTGGCCGACCGCGGCCTCGTGGTAGTGCTTGCGCTGGTTGGCCGTGTCGACGCCGCGGAAGCCCTGGCTCAGGGCCAGCTCGGCGAGGCGCCGCGTCTGCTCCTCCTTCCAGGCCGTGCCGTAGAGGAAGCGGGGAACGGCGACGCCGTCGATTCGCACCGTCCGGTCGGACATCGCTCGCTCCGGTTCGCGGCCCTGCTCACAGCCGATCGTCGGCCGTCCTCCGTTCATTGTAGAGGCGTGGGGCCGGCCGGCGGCGGATGAACCGGACGTCTTGCTCACAAAGGCTCGGCGGAAGCGACGGCGTCCTTCGGCGCCGTCAGCCAGTGCGGGGTGCATACCCCGGCGTGGATGTCCAGGCAGGCCTCGTCGTACATCCGCTCCCGGCCCGGCGCGAGCAGCCGCAGCAGCGCGTTGCACATGGCGCTGGCCATGGCCAGATTGGCGAACAGCATCTGCGGCGCGCCGCCCGCCGCCAGCTCCAGGCAATCCAGCTCGGATGGGCTGCGATCCGCCGGCGACGCGATTTCTGGATGGAACTGCTCCAGGGCGGGATTTTCGTCGCGGCCGCCGCGGCGGACATGGATTTGCACGTTGCCGTACGTCCCATCGAGGTTCCCCTCCACGCCGTCGTTGCCGCCGGAGATCAGCACCACGTCGTCGAGTCGGCCGCAGCGCTGACTCACCAGCAGCCGCGTGGCGTGGTTGTCCACCGCCAGCAGCACGCAGTCGCCCGGCCGGATCACGTCGCCGGCGTTCTGCGCGGTCACGTACTCCGGCACGAAGCGGACGTGCAGCCCGCCTCGGCCGAACAGCCGCGTCAGCTCCGCCGCGACCGCCGCGGCCTTGTTGTCGAAGTCCGGCACGTCCATGCGATAGGCATTGGCCGGCTCGAAGGCGTCGCCGTCGCATAGCACCAGCCGGAACTCCACGTCGCGGAACGCCGACAGGAACAGCGTCAGGTACCGCGCCAGGATGAGGCCGATGCCGCCCAGGCCGATGAGGACGATGCGGCCGCGCGTCAGCAGGTCCAGGGAGAGGCGGCGCCGGATGGTTTCGACGGGCGAGGCGGGTTCGGGGCTGGATGGCATGATCGTAT
>DATKHW010000977.1:0-13709 GCA_035546275.1 Gemmataceae bacterium | reverse complement strand
CGCATCCGGCAACCGTTCTTGCAATGCAGACAGGATTTCGACGCGCTTGATGGAGTCGATGCCCAGATCGGCGTCCAACGCCATATCGAGATCAAGCATCTCCGGCGGATAGCCCGTCTTCTCCGCCACCACTTCCACGAGTGCCTTTTGGACACGATCCTTGTCCGTGACGGCAGGTGCGGGCTTCGGCGGAATTGGCGGGGCCGCTATGGGCGTCGGCGGAACAGGCAATGCCGCGACTGGGGTCGGCGGCAGGGCGGCCGTCGGGGCCGGGGTCATGCCGAGGGCGGCCTGGAGGTAGCGCTGGTGCTGTTCGGTCAGGAGATGGATAGTGCGCTGCGCCTCCTCTTGTCCCTCCAAGAACTGCCGATGCAGCTGGGCCGTCTGCACCTGCATTTGCTGCAAAGCGTTGAGGCATTCGCGCGTCTCGCGCAGCGCTTGCTGCAGGGCGGATGCATCGCCGCGCGGCAAGCCGGCCGTGTCAGCGGCTGGAGGACAGGGGGATTGTTTATTAAGACTTTGAGGACCGTTCATCGTGGATAGAGCACTACCGTTCACAAGCGGGCGAGGCTCGGCATCCGGCGCTGCGGGGAGCGCCGGCGATTTGCGCCTCAATAGAGCCGGTCGCTTTGGCTTGGGCTTGACGTAATTAGCGCCGCCGATTGGCACAATCAGCGTGTGCTTCGCGTCGGCCAGCGGAGGCGGCGGGGGGCTGCCGCCGTCCCATGCCTCAAGATTGACGCCATAACCCAGCACCGCCAGGCAGGCCAGACAGCAGGCCAAATCGAACAGCCCGGAGCGCTGACCGTTGGAAGCATCCAGCGCGAGAACCTCATGCTCCGGGCCGCTCAGGACGGCGCTCACCAGGCCGGCTAGCCGGGCGCCGGGGCCGACCTCCAGGAAGGTGCGCACGCCGGCGCGGAACATATTGCGGACCTCCGCGACCCATTCTACGGGCCGTGCCAGCTGGCCTGCCAGCAGGTCGCGCGCGGAGTCTGCGTCGTCCGGGTACGGTTCCGCTGTGCTGTTGCCGTATGCCGGGACGGCGCCGAAATGAAATTCCGTCGCTTCGAGAGCGGCCCGGAAAGGCGGCTTGGCATCGGCAACCTGGGAACTGTGGAACGCGGCGCCCACCGGCAATCGCGTCGCCCGCATTTCGCGAGATTGAAACGCTGCAGCCGCGCGCTCAATATCTGCCGTTGATCCGGACAAAACCGTTTGCAGCGGGGCGTTCTTGTTCGCCAAAGGAAGATCGATGTCTTCTTGTTTCAGAACTTCGGTGATCTCTTCCACCGACGCATGGACGGCGATCATGCCGCCGGATGCCTCGCCCGCCAGCGCCGCCATCAGCCGGCCGCGTTCCCGCGACAGGGTGTGCAAATCTTCGGGGCCGATGCGCCCAGCGGCGCACAGGGCGACTAGCTCGCCGTAACTATGGCCGGCGAATGCGTCGGCCCGGACGCCAAATGACTGCAGCACGCGCCACGCCGCCAAACTGACCGCGCCCAGGGCTGGCTGCGCTGCATCCGTCGCGCGCAAGGCGCACTCGTCGGCGGCACGCTCCTCGGGCGTGAAAGCGTACAGAGGATAAATCAAGTCGCATAATCGCGGTTTGCTTTCGCGTCTCTCCGCGAAAGCGCGATCCGCAGCAGCCAAACAGTCCAGCGCTTCCGGGAACGTACAAACGAGATCCCGCAGCATCCCGGCGTACTGGGATCCCTGCCCCGGAAAGAGCACAGCCAGCTTTCCTGCCGCAGAGCCAGAACCATAACAAACGCCGTCCGGCCCACGCCACGATGTCTTGCCTGAGCATTTAGCCAAGAAGGCCCGGGCGGCCGTGAGCGGTTTCGCCGGTTCTGTGCGACCGCGCTCGATCGGCAGCACCAGCCGACAGTTCGCTGCGGCTCGCCAGGCCGCGCGTGTCTCAGCAGCCCGCCGACGCAATTCATGCCAGGGCAAGTCATCAGGCCATGCCGCCAGCTGGGCGTCGAGCGCTTCCGGATCGTCTGCGCAAAACGCCAGCAGCTGCACGTCGCCGTCCCAATCGATCTCGGTTTTCTGCGCTTCCGACTCTTCCAGGACGCAGTGGAAGTTGCTGCCGCCGAATCCGAAGGCGCTGACCCCAGCCCGTCGCGGATGGCCCGCCGACGGCAGCCACGGCCGCTTCTCCGCGTTCACATAAAACGGCGATTGACCCGATCGCAGTCCTTCAAGCGGCTGGTCCACTTTGATGGTCGGCGGCAAGACCTTGTGATGCAGGGCGAGCGCCGCCTTAATTAGCCCGGCCGCCCCCGCAGCTGCCTTCGTGTGGCCGATTTGCGACTTCACCGATCCAAGTGCGCACCATGCGCCCGGCCGCGCCGTTTCGCGATACACTTCTGTCAGCGCAGCCGCTTCGACGGCATCGCCCACTCGCGTGCCGGTGCCATGCGCTTCCACCAATTCGATCGTGTCCGGCGCGACGCCCGCGGACTGGTAGGCGTTTCGCAGCGCATCGACCTGACCGGCCGATTTGGGCGCGTAGACGGCGTTGCCCTTGCCGTCGCTGGAGGCGCCGACGCCGCGAACCACAGCGTATACTCGGTCTCCGTCGCGCCGAGCATCCTCCAATCGCTTCAGCACCAGCACGCCCAGTCCCTCGCCCAGGACCGTGCCGTCGCCAGCCGCGTCGAATGGCCGGGCGCTGCCGGTCGGCGACAGCGCCGGCGTTTTGCTGAAGCACATGTACATGAAAATATCATTGAACGTGTCGATGCCGCCGGTGACGACGACGTCGGCCTGTCGCGTCTCCAGCTCCATCGCCGCCAAATGCAGCGCTCCCAGCGAGCTGGCGCAGGCCGCATCCACCACACAATTCGCGCCGCCCAGGTCGAAGCGGTTCGCGATTCGCCCCGCCACGACGTTTCCGAGCAAGCCAGGGAACGAACTCTCCTGCCAGCCGACGTAGGCGTCGGCAATGCGTTTCACCACGTCCTCCGCCACGTCCGCCTCAACGCCCGCCTCCTGGAGCGCCCGCCGCCAGATGGGATGCCCCAGACGCGCTCCGAGAGGGATGACCAGCTCCAACGTCCCGGTGACGCCGAGCAAAACGCTGACGCGACGGCGGTCGAGCGGCTTGCCGGGGCCGTCGGGTCGGGCAGCGTACCCGGCGTCTTCCAACGCCTGCTGCGTCGCCACGAGCCCAAGGAGCTGCGATGTATCGGTGGCTTCCAGGTTGCTGGGAGCGATCCCGTAAGCCGCGGGATTGAACGGGACGGGGTCGAGGAAGCCGCCCTTGGCGGCGTAAACGTGGTCGGGCGCCTTGGGGTCGGTGTCGAGATAATCCGCAGGCCGCCAATGGGAGGGCGGAACGTCGGTTATGCAATCGACGCGGTTCTTGATATTGGCCCAGTAGGCGCCGAGGCCGTCAGCCTTGGGAAACAGACAGCCGATTCCGATGATCGCCAACGGAACGGCCCTGCCCGTCGGCTCCCTATGGTTGGTGGCGTTCAAACCGTTGACCTCACCGCGTCGCCAGATCGAGACGTTCCGGTTCAAGCGGCGGCACGCGCGACCACTCCGGCTCCAGCGACACGCCCTGACAGCGTAGCGCATTCAGCCGCATTAGCACAGCCGCGCCATACAGCAGATTGCGGGCCACCGTCACAACCCGGCGGTTGCCGGCCTGCTCCAAGAATGACCCCTTGGTCCATTCGTTGAATGCGCCCATGGCCGGGCCGCACCAAACTTGGTAATCGACCTTGCGCGTTGGTTCGCCGGCGTTGGCCCAGCGCGACGACTGGCCGAGATACCAGCGGAACACAAGAGCCATTTTATGTTTCGGCTCGCGCTCGGCACGGTCCACTTGATTGGAGTCCCTTTCCAGAAAATAGCCGCGCGTTGCGGTCCAGATTTCTGCCAGGGGAGCGCGGAACAGGTTCTTCTCCAGGCCGGCGCGTTCGGCGGCGGGCAAGTCCTCCAGGCGGGCATGGCCCCGGTAGAGTTCATACAACTTCGCGGCCCGCATGGCAAACATAGTGCCGCGCTTCAGCACTTGCACCTTGACGCCCATCTCGAACATGTCCGCAGCCGGCGCCATGATAACGTCGGCCTGCTCCGCTTGAGCCAGCATTTCACGGACGGCGTCGGACGACCCCGATTCCACGCATGCCTGGTTGACGGAACCGGTCAAAACGTAGGCTGCTCCCATAACAAAAGCAGCCGCGGCCGACGCCGGCGTGCTGATGCCGCCGGCCGCCCCGACTCGCAGAGGAATCTCGTAATGATGCTGCGCCTGCATCCGGTCGCGCAGCGCAATCATCGTGGGCAGCAATGTCACGAGCGGCCGGTTGTCGGTATGGCCGCCAGAGTCGGCCTCGGCCGTAAGGTCCTGGGCGACGGGAATCCGCCCGGCCAACTGCGCTTGTTCCGCTGATAAGGCGCCAGTGCGCACCAGTTCTTGCAGCATACGCGCTGGCGGCGGGGCGAAGAACCTGGACGCGACCTCAACGCGAGAAACCTTGGCAATAACCCGATTGGGAGCGGTTATCCGGCCGGCGCCGTCGGCGTGAATCCCTTGCGTGCGGTAGCGGATCAGCGGCAATGTGAGGTCCAAATACGCCGAAGCTTCGACCAGGCGGACGCCGGCGCGCAGATACAGATCTACGACGGCGTTTTCATGGTCCGGCTCGGTGGGGCTGTGGATAAGATTGAAACCGTGCGGCCCATCGTGGAGACTGTGCGAGAGCCGGTCTATGGCGACCTCAATGCGCGCGAGCGGCAAGCCGGCGGCGCCGAAGAAACCAAGCATCCCGGCCCGGCTCATGGCTTCGACGATTTCGACCGATCCAATGCCGTTGGCCATGGCGCCGGCGATGTAAGCGAAACGTAGGCCGTGATCGGCGCGGAAAGTGGCGTCGCCGAGGTCTTCAAGGCGGCAGGGCGGAATGAAGGCGGAGCGGTTGGCTCGCAGAGCAGCTGACGCCTCCACAGTCCATTGGCCGTCCTGCTCTACGAGAAAGACGGGTTGCCCGACCGTGCGGAGGGTGTTTAGAACAGGCGGAATGTGGTTCATACGAGGCACTGCCGGCGCGACGGCGCCTGGTCCTGGGGCGGGGTCGATCGCACCGCTTCGCGGCCGAAACGAGGCACGTTTATGATATGGCTTCGCCGCCAGGACCGCCAGCGTTCCCGCCAAAGGGCGCCTTGGACGCGTCGTCCCTGTCTCGTACCATAGCGGAAGCGTATGCCGCTCTGGCGCGACGGGAGAAGCACCCATGGGCTTGCGCACACCCTTGTATGACTGGCACATGGCCCACGGCGCCCGCATGGTTGACTTCGGCGGGTGGGACATGCCCGTCCAGTACACCGCCATTACGGAGGAGCATTCGGCCGTCCGCTGCGCTGTCGGCGTGTTCGACGTTAGCCACATGGGCCGCCTTGACTTCGCCGGACCCGACGCGCAGGCCCTCATCCAGCACGTCTGGACGAATGACGCTGCGACGATGAAAGACGGCCAGGTTCGGTACGGCCTCATCTGCAATGAGCGCGGCGGCGTCCGCGATGACGTGCTGGTTTATCGCTGGCCGTATGGTTATGCGATGGTGGTCAACGCCGGCAATCGCGAGAAGATCGTCGCCTGGCTGGCTCAGCACAAGGGCACGCGCAACGTCGAAATCCGCGACCGCACGATGGACACGGTCATGGCGGCGGTGCAGGGCCCGAAAGCGATTGAAATCGTCCGTGGTCTGACGGACGCCGATCCTTCGCAGCTGGCCTACTACCACGCCACGCCTGCGCGCTGCCGCGATAAGGAATGCGTCGTCAGCCGGACCGGCTATACCGGCGAGGACGGCGTGGAACTCATCGTGCCCGCGCCGCTGGGCGCCGCGCTTTTTGATGAGCTGGCGGCGCGCGGCGCCAAACCATGTGGATTGGGAGCGCGCGATACGCTGCGGCTGGAGGCGGCCATGCCGCTTTACGGCCATGAGTTGACGGAGGAAATCGATCCGCTTCAGGCGGGACTGGGCTGGGCGGTGAAGCTTAACAAGGGCGACTTCATCGGCCGCGAAGCGCTGCTTCGCGTGCAAAAAGAGTACAAGAGCGACCCAATCCGCGTCGGCCTTGAGCTCGGCGGCAAGCGAATCGCGCGGGAAGGGGCGCCGGTCCTGGCCGGATCCGTCCTGTCGCCCGTCGGCGTCGTCACGAGCGGCACCTTCGCTCCGACGTTGCAGAAGGCCTTGGCCATGGCCTATGTCATACCGGCGCATGCCGCCGTTGGGACCGCGCTGGCGGTAGATGTTCGCGGCAAGGCGGAAGCCGCACGAGTGGTCGGCCTCCCGTTTTACCGCCGGCCGAGGACCTAAATGGCTCGAACCAAACCGGCGGGCTGACGGCGTGCTGCTCGCCAAAACAGGGGTAAGCGAATGGATCCAAAAAAGCTCCGTTATTCCAAAACCCATGAATGGGCCAGCTTGGAAGGCGACGTCTGCACCGTCGGCCTGACCAAGTTCGCGGTCGATCAACTCACCGACGTCATTTACATAGAGTTGCCCGACGTGGGCGAGCCGACCACGGTCGGCGACAGTTTTGGGGAAATTGAATCCGTTAAGTCGGTCAACGATCTGTATTCGCCAGTGGACGGGGAAGTTATGGCGGTCAATGGGCAACTGGAGGACGACCCGTCGCTGGTTTCGAAGGACCCTTACGGCGCCGGTTGGTTGGTCAAAATCAAGCTAGACGACGGCGCCTCGCTCGACCACCTGCTGACGGAGGATCAGTATCAGCAGCAGATCGCTGTAGAGGGACATTGAAGGTCGCCAATGGTCGCACGCCAGCGACCAGAACCGTTTCAACAGCGCTAGGGAGGTCGGTTTGTCCTACATTGTCAACACGCCCGATGACCAGCGTGCGATGCTGCAAGCAATCGGCGCCGCATCCACGCCGGATCTGTTCCAGAACATTCCCGCAACGCTGCGTCTCGATCGGCCGCTTGCTGTGCCGGAGGCCCTTAGCGAAATGGAGTTGACGAGCCGCGTTCACGAGTTGGCGGGCGCCAACCGATCGGCCGCGGATGCCGTCTGTTTCCTGGGCGGCGGGGCATACGACCATTTCATTCCCGCCCTGGTGGACGCCGTCGCGGGGCGCAGCGAGTTCTACACCGCTTACACGCCGTACCAGGCTGAAGCCAGCCAGGGAAGCCTGCAAGCATTTTTCGAGTTCCAAACGCTGATTTGTCAGCTCACCGGCATGGACGTCGCCAACGCCAGCCTCTACGAGGGCGGCAGCGCCGTCGCCGAGGCCGTGTTCATGGCGACGGCGGCCACCGGCCGCCACGGCAAGGTCCTCGTCGCCGAGAGCGTCCACCCGGATTACCGCCGCACCCTCAGGACGTACCTCGCCAACCTGGAGCCGCGCGTCGAAACGCTGCCGACGCCGGACGGCTTCCTCAATCCGGACGACCTGCGCCGCGTCATCGACGACCAGACGGCGTGCGTGGTGGTGCAGCATCCCAACTTTTTCGGATGTCTGGAGGAGGTGGAAGAGCTGGCCCAGGCCGCTCACGACCGCGGCGCTCTGTTCGTCGTCAGTTACGACCCCATCAGCCTGGGCCTGCTGAAACGGCCGGGGCAGTACGGGGCCGACGTCGCCGTGGCCGAGGGGCAATGCCTGGGCAACCCGATGACGTACGGCGGGCCGTACCTGGGCCTGCTGTCCTGCCGCGAGCAGTTTCTGCGGCGCATGCCCGGTCGGCTGGTCGGCCAGACGGTGGACCGCAACGGCAAGCGCTGCTGGGTGCTGACGTTGCAAACCCGTGAGCAGCACATCCGCCGCGAAAAAGCGACGAGTAATATCTGTACCAATCAGGGTCTGATGGCTCTCAAGGCCGCCGTGTATTTGGCGGCTCTGGGACCACAAGGACTTCGCGAGACGGCGGAATTGTGTCTCCGCAAAGCTCACTACGCCGCCGACGCTTTGACGGTAATTCCCGAGGTGCGGCCGCGGTTTTCTCGGCCGTTCTTCAAGGAATTCACGCTGCGAATCCCAGCCCCTGTGCCGGATGTACTGGCAATGCTGCTGGCAGAGGGCTATCACGGCGGCTTGCACCTCGGCAGATGGCTGCCGGGATTAGACGACAGCATTTCAGTCGCCGTCACCGAGAAGCGGACACGTGCGGAGATCAACGGGTTGACCGCGGCCCTGGCCAAGGCGCTCGCCCCCGTTTCGCGGCGGCAGCGGCCGGAGCCGGGGCGCGGTCGCACCATCGCCTTGGAGAGTCGCTGACGAACCGCTCATGGAAAAGTACCAATCTACCGCCTTATTGTTCGAGATGAGTCGTCCAGGACGGCGATGCACTCGTTTGCCCACGTGCGACGTCCCGGCGTCGGAAACCAAGGCCCTCCTGCCCGCGTCCGCGCTCGCCGAGGCCCCGCCGCCGCTGCCGGAACTCGCCGAGATCGACCTGGTGCGGCACTTCGTCAACCTTTCGACGAAGAACATGGCCATCGACACAAATTTCTATCCGCTTGGGTCGTGTACTATGAAGTACAACCCGAAGCGGCATGAACGCTTGGCGGCGCTTCCTGGCCTGGCCGACTTGCACCCGCTCCAAAGCGACGCCTCGGCGCAGGGGATTCTTGAAATCCTCTGGGAAATGCAAAACATCCTGGCGGAGATCGCCGGCCTCGACGCCGTGTCGTTGCAGCCGGCCGCGGGGGCGCAGGGCGAGCTGACTGCCCTGCTGGTGGCCCATTCCTACTTCCGCGATCGCGGGCAGGAGGAGCGGACGCGGGTCCTCATCCCCGACAGCGCCCACGGCACCAATCCGGCCAGCGCCGCCATCGCCGGCTTCGAGGCCGTCAGCATCAAGAGCAACGCCCGCGGCTTGGTGGACCTCGCCGATCTAAAGGCGAAGCTCGACGGCCGGGCCGCCGTCTTCATGATAACCAACCCCAATACATTGGGCCTCTTCGATCCACAGATCGCGGAGATCACGGAACTAGTTCACGGGCAGGGGGCGCTGGTTTACCTCGATGGCGCCAACATGAACGCCATCCTCGGCGTGACGCGGCCCGGCGATTTTGGCGTGGACATGATGCACTACAACGTCCACAAGACGTTCACTGGGCCGCACGGCGCGGGCGGTCCTGGCGCCGGACCCATCGCCGTTCGCGAACCGCTGGCCCCCTTTCTGCCGGCCCCTATTGTCGTCAAAGGCGACGGCGGCTTTCGGCTCGATCACGACCGGCCCAAGTCGATCGGCCGCGTCCGCAGCTTCTTCGGCAACATCGGAATCCTGCTCCGCGGCTGGTTCTATATTCGCACTCTAGGCCCGGCCGGCCTGCGCGCCGTGAGCGAGAACGCGGTGCTGAACGCCAACTATTTGCTCAGCCGCATAAAGGGGATTTACGAGGTCCCGCACGGCGACCGCTGTATGCATGAGTTCGTCGCCAGCGCCAAACGGCTGCGGCGCGAACGCGGCGTCAGCGCGATGGAAGTGTGCAAACGTCTGCTGGATTTTGGCTACCATGCGCCGACCGTTTACTTTCCGCTGGTGGTTCCGGAAGCGCTGATGATCGAGCCGACGGAGACGGAGAGCAAGGAAACGCTCGACGCATTCGCCGACGCGCTGATCCGCATCCAGGGCGAGGATGCCGACTTTCTCCAGCAGGCGCCGCACACGCTGGGCATAAGCCGGCCCGATGAGGTTCGTGCGGCCCGGCAGCCGATCCTCCGATGGAAGCCCCAATAAACAGCGTCCGCCTGCTCCCCTTTGCGACGGCCGACGGTCCACACAACATGGCCGCCGATGAGGCGTTACTCGAATCTGCAATTGCCGGCCGGGCGTCTCTGCGGTTTTACGGCTGGGCGGAGCCGACGCTTAGCCTCGGCTATTTCCAGCCTCAAAGCGTCCGCTCATCCGACCCGCAGCTGTCAGCTCTTGCCTGGATGCGCCGTCCGACCGGCGGCGCGGCGCTGGTTCACCACCATGAGCTTACCTACGCCGTGGCTCTGCCATCCGGACTGCCGTGGCAGACGCCTGGCGAATCTTGGTTGGCGCGCATGCACGCCATCATTGCCGAAGCGCTGTCGGCGTCGGCCGCCCTGCCGGAAAGCGTCCTTGAGGAGTCGAAATTCGGCGAAATCCTCTGCTTCCTGCATCATACCCCCGGCGATCTGCGGATCGGGCGCACGAAGGTTGTAGGCAGCGCCCAGCGGCGGCAGCGCGGCGCCCTGCTGCAGCATGGGGCGATCCTGTTGGCCGGCAGTCCATTGACTCCAGCGCTGCCGGGAATCGCCGAGCTATGCGGTCGGCGTCAGGCCGCAGAGGAAGTAGCAGCTGCCGTCCGGAGCGCTTTCGCCCGCCGGACGGGCTGGCCCCTGGAGCAGTCGGACTGGACTCCGGAGGAGCGTCGCCGCATCGACCTGCTGGCGACCGAAAAATACGGCAGCGCCAGTTGGAACGCCAAGCGCTGACCAATGGGAAAAACCCCGCAGCGATCGCACGACGCTGCGGGGTCGAAAGGCAGGCGCAATCGAGTCGATCCGCGGCCTTGGGCCGCGCCCTGGGCGGCGATTCGTCCGACCGCCCTGGAGAAGGGGACAAGTCAGGCGAAACCGGACCCGGCGGCATTCCTTGCCGGCCGAGCCTCAGGCGAGGCGGCCCAAACCGTTCGCAAGGCGATAAAGACCTTAGAACGGGTTTTTGTTGTCTTTCTCGATCGCCGTTGGCGCGTTCGCGGGGGCGACGACGAAGGGGGGCGGGGTGACGGCGGCCGTGGGCTTGGCCGGCTGGTCGGTCTTGGGCTTGTCGCCGCCCGGCGGCAGCGGCTTGGCTGGCTCGCCGTCTTTGGGCGCGCCGATCTTTTCGCCGCCGGCGGGAGCCGTCACCGGCGCGCCAACCGTGGCGCCGCCGCAACCGCAGCCAGCGCCGCCGCTTTCGCAGCCGCAGCCGCACTCGTCGCGGTGGAACCGCGCTTTGAGGCGATCCCAGAAGGACGGCTCGCAGTCGCAGCCGCAGGAGGACGCCGGAGCGGCGCCGCAACCGCATTCTGAGTGCCCCCAACCGCCGCGGAACCGAGAGAACAAACCTTCGCCGCAGCCGCACGACGGGGCGGCTTCGCAGCCGCAACCGCACTCGCTGCTGGCGAAACGGGCGCGCAGGCGAGCGAACAGCCCTTCGCTCTCGCAGCCGCAGCCGCTGTTGCAGCCGCTGTTACAGCCGCAGCCGCCGCCGTACGGCGTGCCTGCATAAACCGGGGCCGCGGCGGGCGGCGGATTCGTCGAGGCTGGGTTCGCAGCGGGGGGCGTCGTCGTGGCGGTCGGCGCCGGCGGCGTGTCGCCTAGGAGACACGCCGATGTGATGAGCAGAAACGCTGCATTCACGAGTGGTAACCTCCGTTGGTGGTTAAATATGGCGAGGAGCCGCCGCCCCGCGCCGACGAGGCCTCCGCCCCGGCCGGTTCGACGGCCCGCGCCTTCCGTGGAACTTCTGCATTTCGCCATCGGCGCACCGCCGCATCCCTCCGGAATGCGCGCGGCTCGCCGATTCCTGTCTGCTACCATCGGCCGCCTACCCTCCCCGTCTTGAGCCGCTTTCCCAAAATCTTCGCCTCCACCGTCTCGCCTCGTTTCCTGCGCTCGCCTGACTTGGCCGGCGTCCGGCCGGTATAATCCGGTCGTGGCTTCCTGTTTTTCCTGGATGCATGATGGACCGATCTCAGCACGCCGTTTCCTCCCGGCCGTGGCGGCTCTTGCCGCACGATCCTGCCGCCATTTACCGGCTGGCCTCGGCGCTGGGGCTGGCGCCGATCACCGCGCAGCTGCTGCTCAACCGCGGCCTGACCTCGCCGGACGCCGCGCGGCGGTTTCTCGATGCTCCGCTGAGCGGCTTGCATGCGCCGGAACTGCTGCCCGGCGTCGCCCAGGCGGCCGAGCGCATTTTCCAAGCCGTCGGCGACGGGCGGCGCATCTGCGTTTACGGCGATTACGACGTGGACGGCGTCAGCGGCGCCGCCATCCTCTTGCAGTGCCTGCGTCTGCTCGGCGCGCAGGTCGATCTGTACGTGCCGCACCGGCTGGACGAGGGCTACGGACTCAACTGCGTTGCCCTGCGCCAGATCGCCGGCGCCGGCGCCTCCGTGGTGGTCACCGTCGATTGCGGCATCGCCAGCGTCGCGGAGGCGGAGGAGGCGAAACATCTGGGACTGGAGCTGATCGTCACCGACCATCACGAATTCAAGGAGACTCTGCCCAACGCCGCGGTGCTGGTTCATCCACGTCTGCCGGGAAGCTCGTATCCATTCGGCGGACTTTCGGGGTCCGCGGTGGCGCTGAAGCTGGCGTGGGCGCTGTCGCAGAAGGCGAGCGGCGGGCCGAGGGTGACGCCGCGTTTCAAGGAGTTCCTGCTGGACGCCGTCGCGCTGGCGTCACTGGGGGTGGTCGCCGACGTGGCGCCGCTCCTGGACGAAAACCGCATTGTGGTGCGCTACGGTTTGCACCGGCTGCGCCAGGTGCCGCCGCTGGGCGTGCGTGCGCTGTGCCAGGCGGCCGGAATGGAGGACGGCGCCAAGCTGCGGGCCTATGACGTGGGTTTTCGCATCGCTCCTCGGCTGAACGCGGCCGGACGGCTTGGCTGCGCCCGGCTCGTGGTGGATCTGCTGACGACCACGCGTGCCGACCAGGCGACGGAGCTGGCGCGTTATCTGGAACTGCAAAACGCGCAACGGCAGCAGCTGGAACGACGGATGACGGCCGACGCCCGACGGATGATTGAGGAGCAGGGGCGTCAGGACGATCCGGCTCTGGTGCTGGCCAGCGCCGAGTGGCACGGCGGCGTCATCGGCATTGTGGCGGGTCGGCTGGCGGAGTCCTATGCGCGGCCGGCGCTGGTCATCAAACTGCCGTCGCCGGGCGAGAATGGCGCCGAGGTCGGCTTGGCGGCGGGCTCGGGGCGATCGGTCCCCGGCTTCATCCTTCACGAGGCTCTGCAGGAATGCAGCGATCTCCTGATCGGCCACGGCGGCCATCCCGCGGCGGCGGGCTTCCGCCTGCGGCCCGAGAACATCGACGCCTTTCGGGAGCGCTTTTGCCAAGCGACGGCGACGCGTCGCCCGGAAGGACCGCGCCCGGCCGAATTGGTGCTGGACGCCGAGGCGCCGCTGAGCGCGTTGACGTTCGGCCTTCTGAACGATCTGGACCGGCTGGAGCCATACGGCGCCGAGAACCGTCGGCCAGTGTTCCTGGCGGGCGGCTTGCAGGTCGAGGGCGAGGCGCGCAAAGTCGGGGGCGGGGAACGCCATCTGCAATTCCGCGTGCGGCAGAAGGGTGTGACGCTGAAGGCCATCGCGTTCGGCATGGCGGATCGGGCGGAAGAGCTGATGTCCGCGGGCGGGGCGTGCTGCCTGGCATGCACCCCGAAGCTGAACGAGTGGCAAGGGCGGCGGAGCATTGATCTGGAGGTGGTGGATTTCCAGGCCGGCGACGACGCGCGACTGACATGACCGCCGCGCCAAACCCTGCGCCAGCGTCCGGGGCCCTTGGCGCACCGTGAGTCGTTGTGGCGTAAGGCTTGGGGGGCCTTGCGCCATTGCGCTAGCGCGGCAAAGCCGCCGAAAACTGAAGCGTTGCCTGCGGTCGCCCCTTCTGTTCTGGACCCCCCGGAACCGAGCCAGGAACTTCGTTGCAAAGGGCCGTTGCTCGTGCGGGAATGGTGAGCGTTCTGCTCCACC
>DATKHW010000976.1:0-2931 GCA_035546275.1 Gemmataceae bacterium | reverse complement strand
GGACGGACCAGAGAACCGGCGCTACCTCCGCGGCCCCTACCGTGACTACCCCGGCTGCCCACTGAACTACATCGATCGCAGCCGGCCGGGCGACAAGGCCCGCTTCGTGGCCGTAGTAGGGCCGGGGACGGCCTTCGGCGACGGCAAGCCGTGGCGGTTCGACGAATTGCCAGACAATGCGTTGCTGGTCGTGGAGGTCCGGGGCTGCCAGGCGCACTGGATGGAGCCAGGCGGCGACTTGGACATCCGGACGATGCCTCACGAGATAGGCGGCGAGGGATGCATCGGTCCCGCAGGGGGGGACCGGCCAGAGTTTTACATCGGCTTCGCGGACAAGAGCGTTTGGCTGCTCCGCGCCGAGGCGCCGTTTAAAGTGCTGTCGAGGTTCTTTAGGGTCGAGGAGGCGCGCCAGCAGGACCGAGATTCGGCCCTGGGCCCATATGCCATCCAGATCTGGAAGTAGCGACCCTCCGGCCACTGCCCTGTCGCTTGAACCTCCCTCGCTAGCCAGGCGGCTCCGTGCCGCACCGCACAAATAAACCGGGCCGCCTACACATCCAGCTCCTCCGCCACCGCCCGGCCCGACGACTCCAGGATGAACTTCGCCCGGAAAGCGGGGTCCTTGCCCAGCAATTCGCCGAAGCAGCGGTCCGCGTCCAAGAGCGACTCCACCTCCACCCGCAGCAGCGTCCGGTGGCGCGCGTCGAGCGTCGTTGCCTTCAGCACCTGTGCGTCCATCTCGCCCAGGCCCTTGAATCGGCCGATCTCCACCTTCGCGTTCGACCGCAGGCCGGCCAGGATTTCCTCCTTGTGGGCGTCGTCGCGGGCCCAGTGCGTCTCCTTGCCGACCTCGATCTTGTAGAGCGGCGGCTGGGCGATGTAGAGCCGGCCCTTCTTGATCAGCTCCGGCAGGTGACGGAAGAAAAACGCCAGAAGCAGAGTGGAAATGTGGTAGCCGTCTGCGTCGGCGTCCATCAGCAGGATGATCTTGCCGTAGCGCAGGCCGGTGAGGTCGAATTTCTCGCCGGCGCCCGTGCCGATCGCGGTGACAAGGTCGTTCAGCTCCGTGTTGGCCAGCACCTTATTGAGCGGCAGCCCCTCGGCGTTCAGCACCTTGCCGCGCAACGGCAACACGGCCTGCGTCCGGTTGTCGCGGCCCTGCTTGGCCGAGCCGCCGGCTGAATCGCCCTCGACAATAAACAGCTCCGTCTCCTCCAAATTCGTCGATTTACAGTCGGCCAGCTTGCCTGGCAAGTTGAGCCGCCGCTGCGTGGCCGACTTGCGCTTGACCTCGCTGACCGCCTCGCGCGACGCCAGCCGGGCCTTGGCCGCCAGCACGATTCGGCCGACGATCTGGTCCGCCGCCGTCATGTTGGCGTTGAGCCACGATTCCAACGCCGGCCGGACCCACGCGTCCACCAGGCCGGTCATCTCTTCGTTGTTGAGCCGCTCCTTCGTCTGCCCCTGGAACAAGGGGTCGCGCACGAACACCGACAGCACGGCCACTAGCCCCTCGCGGATGTCGTCGGCCGTGATGCTCAGGCCCTTCGTCTTGACCTCGTGCGTGGCCATGAAGTTGCGGATCGCCTTGACGACGCCGGCCTTGAAGCCGTTCTCGTGGGTGCCGCCCGACGCCGTGCGGATGCCGTTGACGTAGGAGCGGATCGCCTCGTCGGTGGACTCGGTCCATTGCAGCGCCGCCTCCATCCGATCGCCGTCCGGCCGGACCAGGTGGAACGCAGCCTCCGTCACCTTGCCCTTCTGGCCTTCGGTGATTAAGCGCTCCAAAAACTCCGGCACGCCGCCCGGATGGGAGAGTTCGACGACCTCTTTCGCGACGTCGTTCCTGAAGGTGATCTTCAACCCGCTGTGGATGTAGGCCATGTCCTCCAGATGGGTGCGGATCAGGTGCGGGTCGAACTGGGTGGTCTTGAAGACGTCGGGGTCCGGCTCGAAGTAGATGGTGGTGCCGTGGCCGCGGAAGGGACCGACCTGTTCGAGATCGCCGGTCGGCTTGCCGCGCCTGAAGGTCTGCTGCCACTCGAAGCCGTCGCGGCGGATCAGGGCGATGAGCTTGCGCGACAGGGCGTTGACGACGGAGGCGCCGACGCCGTGGAGGCCGCCGGAGTACTTGTAGCTCTGGCCGTCGCCGAACTTGCCGCCGGCGTGCAGCGTGGTCAGCACCAGCTCGACGCCGGATTTGTGGTATTTCGGATGCACATCCACCGGAATGCCGCGGCCGTTGTCCGCCACGGTGACGGCGTCGCCGTTCTTGTGGAGGGTGACGGTGATGGAGTCGGCGTGGCCGTTGAGGTACTCGTCCACGGAGTTATCGACGATCTCCCAGACGAGATGGTGCAGCCCCTTGGCGTCCACGCCGCCGATGTACATGGACGGTCGCTTGCGGACGGCTTCCAGGCCTTCGAGGACCTGGAGGGAGTCGGCGGCGGTGTATTTGCTGGAAGCGGATAGGGTGCTCATGCGAATTCTCTTCGATTCAACGGATCAACCAAATGCGTCATCGAGCGCGTTCAAGGCCGTAAGGCCGACACGGCGCGCGACGGGGGTCTGTCGGCCTTACCCTCACCGGCGTCATCCGGCGCTGTGCGGCAGGGCTTTCCAGGGCCATGCCGGGTTTTCGAAGACCTAGCCCCGCCACACCCGCCCAAAACGCCCATGGGGGTCCGGGTCGCCGGTGCGGGTTCGCATGGGCTGGCCGTCACGGGTTCTTATCGAGGCTCGTGGCTCGGCTTCCCGTCTTCGAGCGTGTAAATGTCTTCGCGCGGATCGTTTAACGACTCGCGCCAGCAGTATGCGATGAACTGCATCCACTCTTCGTGGGTCAAGTCCTCGTCGGAGTAGTCCAATTCCGCCGGGGCGTCTTTGCTGTCGGCCGACATATTTTCCCTCCTACGGATGGCGGCGATTGCG
>DATKHW010000975.1:0-5860 GCA_035546275.1 Gemmataceae bacterium | reverse complement strand
CCCCCCGCTCGCCGGATGAAACAACATTCTCTCTCCCCATAACCTGGATCGGACGGCGATCATGAGCAAACATCAAACGGCGGACATCCGGAACATCGCGCTCGCCGGACATCGGGCGTCGGGCAAGACCTCGCTTGCCGACGCCCTCCTCTTTGCGGCCAAGGCCGTGGACCGCCGGGCCTCCGTGGACGATAAGAACAGCATCTCCGACTTCGCCGAGGAGGAACACGAATACAAGTTCTCCATCGACGCCGGCGTGCTGCACATCGACTGCAAGGGCAAGCACCTCAACCTCATCGACGCCCCCGGCGATCCCAGCTTCGTCGGCGCCGCCCTCGGCGCGCTGACGGCGGTGGAAAACGTGGTCGTCGTCGTCTCGGCCGTCAACGGCGTTGAGGTGAACACGCGGCGCATGTTCTCCGAGGCCGGCAAACGCGGCCTGGCTCGGTTTCTCGTCGTCAACAAGCTCGACGGCGACAACGTGGACTTTTTGGCTCTGCTCAAGGTGATGCGCGACACCTTCGGCAAGGGCTGCGTGCTGTTCAACGCTCCGATCAACCCCGGTCCGAAGTTCAGCGGCGTCGTCAGCGTCCTCAATCCACCGGCGTCGCCGCCGGCCGGCTGTCCCGTGGACCTTGCCGCGGCCCGATCGCAACTGGTGGACGCCGTCGTCGAAGCCGACGAGGCGCTGATGGAGAAGTACCTGATGGAAGGCGCGGTCAGCGCCGATGAATTGGCCGCGGCGCTGCCCAAGGCCCTCGCCGCCGGCACCGTCATTCCGGTCTTTTGCACCGCCGCCAAGAAAGACAAGGACATCGGCGCAGCGGAATTGCTCGACGCCCTGGCCGCCTACGCCCTGTCGCCGCTGCAGGCGCCCCCCAAGAAAGCCGTCAAAGGGTCTGGCGACAAGGCCGAGCAAATTGAGCTGAAAGCCGACCCCGCGGGTCCGTTCGTCGGTCAGGTTTTCAAGGCCGTCACCGACAAGTTCGTCGGCAACATGACGTTCCTGCGCGTCTACTCCGGCACGTACAAGGCCGATCAGCCGCTCCTCAACGGCCGTACTGAAAAGTCGGCCCGAACCGGCGGCCTGTTCGAGGTGCAGGGCAACAAGACAACGCCGCTTGCCGACGCAGTCGCCGGCGACATCGTGTCCATAACGAAAGTCGAAGACCTGCACATCGGCGACACCGTCGCCAACCAGTCGCACCCGCCGAAGCTGTCTGTTCCGGCCTTTCCGACGCCGATGTTCGGCCTGGCGGTGGAACCGAAGGCCCGCGGCGACGAGCAGAAGATTTCCGGCAGCCTCGCCAAAATCGCCAATGAAGATCCGACGTTCCACGTCACCCGCGACGCCCAGACCCACGAGCTGGTCATCACCGGCATGAGCCAGCTGCACCTGGACGTGCTGCGCAGCCGGCTGAAGCGGCGCTTCGACCTGGAAATCATCACGCACGAACCGAAGATCCCCTATCGGGAGACGGTGACGACCAAGTCGGAAGCCAGCCACCGGCACAAAAAGCAAAGCGGCGGCCGCGGCCAGTTCGGCGAAGTGCATCTGCGCGTCTACCCGCTGCCGAGCGAGATTGACGGCGAGGAAAAGCTTCTTGAGATGTTCGCCAACAAGGACCATTTCGAGAAGATGCGCTCGGCCCACTACGACCCGCAGCACAATTTCGCGTTTATCGACACAATCGTCGGCGGGACCATACCGAACCAGTTCGTGCCGGCCGTGGAGAAGGGCTGCAAGGAACTGCTGGAGCGCGGCGCCCTGGCGGGCTTCCGGATGCAGGACGTGGCAGTGGAGGTCTACTTCGGCAAAGACCACCCGGTGGACAGCTCCGAAGCAGCGTTCAAGACGGCCGGCCGCATCGCCTTCAAGAACGCCTTCCTAGCGGCCCGGCCGGTGCTGCTGGAGCCGATCGTCAATCTCGAGGTGACGGCGCCGTCGAAGTACACCGGCGCCATCCTCGGCGACCTGAACACGAAGCGGGCGCGGGTGGAGAACCAGGACAGTCTGCCGGGCGATTTGGCCGTCATCATGGCCAAGGCGCCGCTGGCGGAGGTGGCTCGCTACGCCGCTCAGCTCGGCAGCATCACGCAGGGGCAAGGCTCCTACTCGATGGAGTTCAGCCACTACGACCAGGTGCCGGGCAACGTGCAGCAGCAGATCGTCAGCAAGGCCAAGCTGGGGGCGGATGAGGACGAGTAAGGCGAGTCGCCACCACTTGCACGACAAAAAGCAAGGCGAGGCGCCTCCAACCAGAGGCGCCTCGCCTCACTCATCCGGGGGCTTGCGCTCCCCGGATAGGCCGCCGGTCGTTACGGCAACGGCACGTCCTTCAGCGTGAACGGCACGTCCACGCTCAGGATTTTGCGAGCATTGTAAACGAGCTTGGCCGGTTCCTGGTCCTTTTCCAGCTCGAAGGTCAGTACGTACACCTGCGACGTTATGACGACGTTGTTCGTCACCGTGGTCTGGAACTGAACCTGCGTGCCGACCAGCTTAATGCTCTTGCCTTTGTCGTCGAGCAGGCTGAGGGCGGACGTTCCCTGGCTATTCCAACCGGGGCCGACGACGGCGGCGCCGATGGGGGCGACGGCGATGCCGCCGCCCGCAGCCGGTGGGGCGGCCGCTCCGCCGGGCGGCGCGGGGGCCGGCCGCATTCTGCCGCCGCCCCGAATGCGACCCGGCGCGAGGCCGCCGGCCGGCACGGAGTCGGTGGGCGGCTGCAGCTGGACGCGGATCACCACTTGGTTGTCGCCGTTCTTCGTCACATCATTGACGGTCATCTCGCCGTCCTCGCCGCCCTTGAACGTCGCGCCAGCCTTGACTTTCATAATGTCATCGGCCGTGATGATCGGCTTCGGCTCGGTAAGAATGCTCGCGCTGATCACGCCGCTCAGTTCGCTCAGCGTCTTGGCCGGCTTGTCGCCTTTCTTGAAGTGAACCGCCATATCCTGCTGGATGCTGCTGGCGCTAAAACCGAAGCCCGGAGGCCCGATGGGCCGGAGGGCCGGTCCGACCACGCCCGGCGCCGGCGCCGCCACTCCGCCCAGCGGGGCGCCCGGGTTGTCCTCCGTCGTCTGGGTCAGCTCCTGCTTCTGGTCGTCGATCGCCTTGGTAACCGTTACTTTTTCCACTTCTTGCAAGAGCATCCGCGGCTCGATGGACAGCCGCAGTCCGATCCCGATTTGGCCGTCCGGGGCCGGGCCGAGCTGGTCGGCGCGGGGAAGCGCTTGCACGCGGATCGCCGATGTATTGTCGGCCGGCAAAGCGTCGGCCTTACCGTCCACCAGGGAAAGGGTCGGAGACGCAGCGCCGCCGAGCGGCCCGCCGATTGGCCCGCCGACCCGCCCGCCGATGATGACGGCCCCGCCCGGCGGCGGCGGCGGCAGCGCGGGCGGCGCCGGCGGATTGCCCGGCTGCGGGGCCGGTTGTGCGGCGAAAGGAACGGCGCCATTCGGAGCGGGCGGAGGCGCTGGGTTGGCGCCGTTCGGCGGCGGCGGCTGGATCGGCGTCCTGGGTCTGCCGGCTGGCGGCGGCTGGGGCACGCCAAGGCCGTTGGGCGCCTGCCCAATTCCGCCATCCGGGCTCTCTTGCAGACCCGCTTTGTCGCAGAATTGCTGCAGCGCCTGCCAGAAGGTCACGTCGCCAGTGTCCAGTGTGATCTTGCGATCCTTGAGCGCGCCGTCGGGGTCGCCCAGGACGAGGGTGCAACCGCTTTGCTTGTTGAAGTCCTCGATCGCCTCGGTCAGCGGCGTGTCCTTGTAAACCAGGTGGACGTGCTTCGGCTTGAGGGCTTCGGCCGATTCCCGACGGCGATCGATCTTGCCGACCAGGATTTCGGCCCGCTTGCGGATTTCTTCATCGTTGTTCTTGAGGGCCTGGCGCAGGGCGTCGTAGGCTGGGTCGCCGATGGCTTCGAGGTCGGCGGAGGCCTTTTCCCGGTCGTCGAAACTGTCGCTGCCGAGCTGGGCGACCAGCTTGGCGATCTTGTCGGCGTCCGGCTTCGCGGGCTGTTCGACCGACGGCTCCGCGGCCGCCAGCACGCCCAGGCCAAGGCCGAGCGCCAGCAGCGGCAGCAATCCACGAGTTCGCATTTCTTTTCCTCCCACGGAAAACGGCGACCTGCGGTGTTCGCGTCCTCAGCGCAAGATGATCTCCCCTGATGATTGAACCCGCTGGATGCATCGGCGTCCAGTGAAAAATACGGCCGAGCGGATTGTTGCCGCCATCCGCGGGTCGAACGGTTCACCGTCCCCCTGCTTCCTTCGGCGGCGTCGTTTCTAAAACCAGCACCCAATCGCCGTCGCCGTCGCCGTTGTTTCCCGGAGGCGTGAACGCCCGCTCGCCGGTGTTCGGCAGCAGCGAATCCGCCGCCGCCGTGTACGTCCCGCGGCTCGGATCGTACCAGCGCGCCGCGACCGGGCCGGCCAGCTGCGTCATGTCCACTTGGATGGTCCGCAACGACGGCAAATACGCCATCGCCAGGGCGCCGTCCGGGGTGCGCGCCGCCGTCACGTAATCGCTGGTCATGACATAGCGGTCGCCCTCGGTGGTCGTGCCGTCGAGCGTGCCGTAGCCGGCTTTCACGACCTTGTGCTTCTGGTCCGGGACGAGCTTGTACCAGGCGCGCGGCGTGAAGAGCGCTTGCACATGGGCCATTTGCTTGGCGCCGGGCGTATCGAGCTTTTCCTGCCAGCCGGCCTTGAAGGGCCAGGTGTAGCCGTTGCCGTAGAGCTGCCCCGCGGCCCCGCTCAGCAGCGACCAGTATTCCTGCCGTCGCAGCACCGCCGGGGTGCTGTCGCGCTCGAACTCGTAATCCGATTCGATCATCACCACGGGCTGGGCCGGCGTGCGGTTGTACTCCTTCAGCACCTGCGCATAGGGCGGATAGTAGGTGTAGGCGGCGCTGAGGTCGACGATCGAAGCCCAGCGGTCGTCGTCGCGCGAACCGCTCACCAGATAATTCAGCTCCACGGTGTGTAAATGACGCGAATCCTCATCCTTGATCCCTAGCGCCACGGCCGTCACGACCGCGTCGTGGTCCGCCTGCTTCCACGTTTGGAAGTCGTTGCCGGACATCCACACGATGTTGTCGAAATCTTTGTAGCGCTTGCCGAGATACCGGCCGAAATTGCGGCACGCCTGGGGGCCGTTCTTGAGCATCGGCTTGAGATGGTCGATGGTCTCGCACGGATCGAGGATCACCAGCGTCCCATGCTTCGCGGCCAGGCGGACCATGCGGTCGCAGCGGGCGAAATAGGCCTCGTTGGGTTTCGAGAAATCGTCGCCGCTCTCAAAAGGCCGCAATCCATCGAATGTGCTGCCGTCGGGGCGGCCGCCGGTGCCGGGCCGGCAGAGGAGGTTGATCCAGGCGGCGTTGAAGCCGTGCGACTGCCGGTTGGCGAAGAAGCGCTCCGCGTCTTCTTCCGACAGGTTGACCATGAGGGCCTGCGGCGATTCGCCGGCGATCA
Source organism: Gemmataceae bacterium (assembly GCA_035546275.1). Lineage (GTDB taxonomy): Bacteria > Planctomycetota > Planctomycetia > Gemmatales > Gemmataceae > UBA4732. The sequence goes on along the minus strand of DATKHW010000975.1, from coordinate 382 downwards.
GGAAGGGGACGCCGTTCTGATCGACGAGATACCGCCCGCCGTCGGCCGTTTTCAGCGGGAACGCGGGGGTGGGTTGTTTGGCCGGGTCCGCGGCCGCGGCGGAGGCGGCGACCAGAGCCAGGGCGACGAGGGCGAGCCGGAACGAAAGCCGCCCGGGGCTTGCGCCATTGCGCCAAACGGTGGAAGAGTTTGGCGCACCGTAAGTCCTTGGGGCGGCTGGCTTCGGCGGCCCTTGCGCCAGTGCGCTAGCGCGGCAAAGCCGCCGAAAACTGAAGCGTTGCCTGCGGTCGCCCCTTCTGTTCTGGACCCCCCGGAACCGAGCCAGGAACTTCGTTGCAAAGGGCCGTTGCTCGTGCGGGAATGGTGAGCGTTCTGCTCCACC
>DATKHW010000974.1:0-17490 GCA_035546275.1 Gemmataceae bacterium | reverse complement strand
CGGGTGGACCAGGGAGCGGACGATACTCAGCAGACCGCGCTGGTAGGGTTCTTTTGCGATCCGGCATCCGATCAATCGGGCCAGGCGGGCGCAACCGATGTGGGACGGGGCGAAAGAGCGCGTGGCCGCCCGGAACATCGGCAGGTCCGGGTCCGAATCGCCGACGGCCAGCGTCTCGGCATCGGGCGGCAAGCCGGATAGCGCCAGCAGGCCCGATAAGCCGACGCCCTTGTCGACTTCCTGGGCTGTGATCGCAGTGTCGAGCGTGGTGTGCCGCACGCGCAGACGGTCCAGCCTGAGATCCGCCAAGAGCTGTTCGACGGCGTGGGCGGACAGTGGCGCCGTGCCCTTTTCATCGGCAGGTGAAGCCAGCAGCGCGCGCAGCGCGCCAGGAATCGGCAGCCGGCGCAACGTCGCCGCTTCGTCTTCGTAAGTGCAGGCTCGGATCGAAAAGCCATAGCGATCGTCGAGGAAGACGCCGGGGAGTTGTTGGAGCGCCTTTCGCGCCTTTTCCAGCTGACGGAGCGATTCGGAAGTCGCCAGCGACCGGCCGCGCCGGTTCACGGCGTCCCAGACGTAACTGCCGTATTCCGCCGCGCCCCCCGCCAGCCCATACGCCCGGCAGTACTCCTGTACTTCCGCCACGGATCGGGCCGTGTTCAGCGCGACGGCCAAATCATGGGAGTGGAGCAGCGACAGCGCCTCAATGCCCGCCGCGGTCGTGCAGGGGAACCCGATCAGCCGCCGGTCTACGACGCCGTCGACGTCCAGCACAACCAGCGGAGCGCGCCAGCGCGCCGTCTTGGGCGGCTGACAGAATCCGCCGCAGAACCGCGCCGCATGGACCGTCAGGAAGTGCAAGGCGTCAATGTACCGCCGGTTGAGTTCCTGCCGATCGGCGGCCGAGTTGGGCCGCCCGAACAGAGATTTCGTCGCGGCGGCCATCGACCAGCTGCCGGCGAGGACCTTGTTCAGGAAGAGCCGGTCCTGCACCCCTGCGTCGCCGGTTTCCTCGATGTAGCGGCGGACGAGCCGACTCTCTTCCTCAGGCGATAGCATAAGGTGGAGAATCGCCTCCGCCAGGTCATAGGCCGGGTCGATGGCGTTCAGCTCGTTTTTTCCCAGGCCGTGGTGCTCGTAATCGGTCTTGAGCAGGCCTTCCGGCCCGGCGACCCATTCCGAGCTATCCATCCGGCCGTCGATCAGCGTCGGCTGCGGACACGGCTGCTCGGCAAGTCGCTGGCGGATGCGCGACCGCATCAGCTGGGCCGTGACCAAGCGGCCATAGGCCTTGCTAAGCCTCTTTTCCAGCAGCCGGAAACCGTCGTGATGCCGGTGCAGGCCGAGGCCGGGCTGAGGATTGTTCCCCAGGCCAAGAAGACGGACGCGCGCCGCCACGTAGGAGGCGGTCGTCTCGATCCAATGCTCTCGGTCTCCGCTTAAGAGGCTGTAACGTTTTGTGGCGGCAAGTTTCCAAGTTGCCGGGTCCGATGGGCAAGTTGGAAACTCGCCGCCACATTCTGTTAGTGCCTCTAAGGAATCCGCGGCTGAGCCGCTTGCGGCCTTGCTCCGCTGGGCCTGGGGCAGCCATTCCGAGTATAGGATGCCGTCGCGCAGGCCCAGGACCGGCGGGACGAAGGCCGCAAGCCGGCGCCCGGCCAAGAAGGCATGGTAGCCCAGCCATCCCCAGCCGACGCTCTTGGCCAGGAAATAACGCGTTTCCTCGCCCCCCTCCGCAGTTGATAGGCGGACCTCATAGACGCGTTTGAGCCGCGCGCTTCGCGGGTCTTGCGGGCAGCCTCGCTGCAACCCGCCGAACGCCTCGGGCGGGCCGTCGGCGACCACGCGCACGCCGCTGCCGCGGCGCTCCTGATAGTACTCACCCAGCCGGATTTCAACCTGTTTGGCATCCAGCAAGCGCTGTTTGTGCCATTCGCCCGGCGCCAAGGACACAACGACCGTGCCGGAGCGAGCCAGGGACGCAGTCCAGTCTCGCGCGGCGGGGTGGGAGGGAACCAGCACGGCGACGCTCTCGGCGGCGAAACCGGCCTTCCGCGCCATGTCCACGGCACGCACGAATGTGTCGCCGGTGTAGGGCGGATCGTCGAGGATCGCGGCTACATGACCCGCACCGGCGCAGCGACGCAGCTGGGCCCATTCCCAGGCGCCTGGATCCTTGTCTGGATGCACGGTCACGCAGTCGGCCGTCGCATAGCCCTCAGCCCGTAAAAAGGCGCGAAGCAGAGGGGCAAAGTAGGAGCCGGCGGTGCGCAGGCCCAGCGCGAGGATCGGCCGTCGGCGATCCGGAAAACGGTCCGTCAACCGCCGGGCCAGGGTCAGCACGTCGAGATGCGACAGGTCCAGCCGGCGGAACGCGGACGGGAAATAGGTCAGCTCGCCGAGCAAGTCGGCCGGCAGCGGCGTTCGCAGGAGCGCGGCCAAACCGGCTCCCGCCTCGGCGAGCGCAGTCCGGCGCGCCGGCTCCGCGCCAAGGAGCGGCAGGAAAACATCCAGGCCGGTCAGCCAGGCCTCTCGCCACTGACGGGCGTGCGCCCGCCGTCGAAAGCACCAAACGCCGCCCAACTTTTCCGCGGCCCAGCGGACGCCGCGGACTGCTGGATGGGCCGCCAATGATCCAGGCAAGCGGAGCGCCTTCCCGCGCAGGTATTCTTCGACGCCGTGCAGCAGCGCGCCCGACAGCAGAAACACGTTCGTCGCCGCTTCGCCGATCTGCCAATCCTCCAGCGGTTGCCGCAACCGGGCGATTTCCTCGGCCAAGCGGTCCGTGGCTTCCCGAATCGTCAAAAATGGATTGAGACACCAGGCGTAGCCTTCATAGAAATCCCGTTCCGCGTCCGGCCGCGGGTGCGGCCGGACGACGATTTCAGGGAGCGGGCAGGGTGCAGCGGTGAGGTTCATGGCGCGCCTCCGACCGCCGCCGGCTCGGATTGCCGCCGGGCGAACCGACGGGGCGACGCCTTGCATCGTCTTGAGCGCTGGGCCTGCTCGTAAATCGCCAGGAGCGTTTGGTAGTTGGAATCCGCGGTGTATTTCTCTTCGTACTCTCGCCGGGCCGCCTCGCGCATCCTCCGGAATTCCGCCGAGTCGTCCACCAGACGGCGGATTTGTGCAGCTAACGCCGCGGGATGCCCCGGCTCGAAGTGCAAACCCGTGCGGCCGTGGTCCACGACCTCCGCCATCGCACCCAGGCGGGATGCGATCACCGGCGTGCCCTTGGCGAACGCCTCGACCACGACGCGCGGGAAATTCTCGTAGCACTGCGACGGCAGCACCAGGAATTGCGCCTCGCCGATGAGGGCGTAAACCTCCGCCAGCGGCTTGCTTCCCAGCCACTCGATGCCGGCGCCCGCGGTCGCGGCCTCCCGCACAAGCGGCGCCAGAGGTCCATCGCCCACAATCTTCAGAGGGGTCCGTCCGCCCAGCTCCTTCCAGGCGGCCAACAGCGTCCCCACGCCCTTCTCCGCCGACAGTCGGCCGACAAAAACGCCGTATCCCCCGGCCCCTTCGCCCGGCCCCGGATCGGGATGGACGAAGTTCGATTTGACGACAACTCGGTCCTCCGGCAGTCCCCCCTCGAGGAACTTGCGTCGACTGAACGCGGTCAGGGCCACATAAACGTCAACGGTCTTGCGCCAGGTGCCCAGCGCCCGGTGCGTCGTCAGCAGAGTCGCCACGCCGGCGCTGGCCGTGCGGCTGCCGCGGTAGCACCGGTGCAAGACGCCGGGCCAGGGAATCGCCTTGCCGAGACAGTCCTCACAGACCTGGCCGTTGCGGAAGAACAGCGCGTTGGGACAGAGCAGCCGAAAGTTGTGCAGCGTCTGGACGACGGGAACGCCTTCCGCCCGCGCGGCATAGTAGGCGGCCGGAGAGATCAACGGGAACGTGTTGTGGAAATGGACGATGCTGGGCCGCTGCGTGCGGATCAGCTCGCGCAGCTCGCGATATGCCGACCGACTCCAAACCGTGCGCGCCGCCAACTCCAGGCGGCCCATGCCGACGATGGCGTCGTTGTCCAGGTGGTAGCGCAGCACCTCGTGGCCGCGGGACTCCAGGAGGGCGACTTCGGCCGCCACGCATTGGTCTTCGCCGCCGGGCTGCTGGTAGTAGTTGTGCGCGAGCAGGATTTTCATGCCACGGGCCTCCGTTCCAATGGCGGATCGCACATAGCGCTATACCGATCCTTATTGATTCCGTCGGCGGCTCGGCAAACCTCCCCGTTTGTCCGCGCAGGCGCCTCGCCGGTGAACTCGCCCAGGAAGCGCAAAACCTCTTCCAAGCGGCGCCACTGGCCGGTCTGCTCCAGCTCCCACGAGTGCCCCCAGAGATGGAACACGCCGCCGCACTCCAGCACACGGTTCAGCAGGGACCGCGCCAGGCCAGTCCAGTCGATGGGGAAGCCGCGGACCGCGTACCGCCAGAGGTTGCGGAAGGCGCCGCGGCGGATCGCGTTCCGTCCGTAAGCCAGCCGGCCGTGCGGGTGCGCCTGCACCGTGGTCGGCAGCACGAAAAGCCCCGCCTGGAATCGTGGCAAATCGAGCGACAGCAGCTCCACGGTGCGGACGCCGGCGAACCCCGCTTGCCGAACCATATGCAGATGCCGAGCGGAATACCGCCCCTTCGGCGGGCAGAATAAACGACACGGCCGTCCAACGACGTCCTCCACCCAAGACTGCGAATCGGCAATCTCCTGTCGCGCTTGCTTTTCCGTCGCGCGGGATAGGTCCACGTGGTGCAGAGTGTGGGCGCCGATCTCAAACACGCCGCCCAGCGTGCGGACCTGGGCCGAGGTCATCGTCCCGTGTTCGGCGGTCATCGGCACATAAAAGGTTCCGCGAAGTCCGTATTTCGTGAGCAGCTCGGCCAGCCGCAGGTCCAGGGGATGGCCGTCGTCCCAGCTCGTCGTGATGCATCCCACGGGTTTCATCGCTGTCATGCGCTCCCAACCGCCGCTGGCGAACCCTGCTTCAGGCGCCGAAGGATTCCGTCGATCCGACGGGCAGCCATGCGGCGCAGCAGCAACCGCCACATCCCGCGCGGCGACCACGACGCCCGCAGGCCGTTCAAATGCACCCGAACACAGGCGGCAATTTCGTCCAAGACGCTCTGCCTGTCCGCGGCGCCGATCTGCTCCAAAAACGCCCTCAGCACGCGCTGGGCCAGCTCTTGCCGGCGCCGTCCCGCGCCGGGGCGGCCGAAAAGCTTTTTCACGGCCACGGCCGTGTCGTAGAGCAGATAAGCCAGATCGCGCGACGCCGGGAACCACCGCCGCGCCGCGCCGTCGCACAGAAAGCTGCTCTCCAGGACGCCGAGATCGACGAAGAAGAGGCTTTTTGTCTCCACATCGCACAGGATGTTGTCGAAATTCAGGTCTCCGTGGGCCCGGCCGTCGATCGACCAGTAGCGTTGCATCGCGGCGACGACTGCCCGCGCGATGGATTCCAGCGCGTCGGTCGACAGCGATCCGGCCCGCTCCAGCCAGGAAGTGAGCGGCCTTCCCGGCAGCATGGTCATCACCAGCGCCGGCGGCCGTCGGCACAGGAACAGCGGCACGGCGCTGCGGATCGTCCAACCGTGGAATGCGGCGCCATTAAGGCGTGCGTGGAAAGCGGCCAGGGACTCGAACTGCGCGCGCACCACGTTCGCTTCCGGCCGGGGCGCCGGGTAATACAGCTTGACGGCTAATTCCTTGTGATCGGGCCGGAGGGTCCGGCCCTCGCGCCGCCGGGCCGCGAAGATGCCGGCTTGCGCCCCTTCGTTTCGCCGCTCAAGCAGCCACTCGCTGGAATCAGCCCCGGTGTCGAACTGCTGCAATACCTCCAGCACCGCCGCCGCGACCGGGCGGGACAGGGCGGGCGAAGACGGAGCGTTGCTCATTTTGTTCCTGATGCGTCGGTCCACGGCGACGAACGCCGCCCAGCGCCCCGCCGACGCGACCACGTTGCCGGCCAAGAATCCGTAAGCGGCGCCCGGTACGCCCCAGGCCGCCACGAGAAACGGAATGAGGACCACGATGAGCGCGACGGCGACCAGACCCGCCTTGAAGATCAAATCGGGGCGCTCGACGGCGGCCAGGCCGTTGGAGGCCGGCATCCCCAGCGCCGCGGCCAGCATGGCCAGGGCCAGCACCGTAACGGTCGCCCCGTGGCCCCCAAATTGGCCGCGATAAAGGAGGGCCATTACCGCCTCGCCGCCGAAGAGGACCACCAGGCAGAAAACCACCATCACCGCGGTCAGCAGCACGGTGGTTTGAAGCACCACGCTCCGCAGCGCCGGGGCCCCACCGGAGACATAGGCCTGAGCGGCTCGCGGCGCGAGAGCGTTGGCAAGTCCAATGATGAATGGATTGGAGAAAAGCGCCACCTGCATGCACGCGGCGTACACGCCTGTCGCGGCCAGATCCGAGACTCCGGCCAGCAGCCAATAGATGAAGTACCCCTGCACCGTCAGAGTGACCTGACTGGCGAAGAACCACTTGCCCAGCACCCAGCTTTGCCGCATGGAGCGCCACACCGGTGCGTTGCGGATGGCCAGTGTACCGCGGGCCAGGAAGAGCCACGCGGCGCCGGTCAGGGCGCAGGCGCTGCCAATCGCGGCCACGGCCGTCACGGCGGACAGCGCGCTATGAGAACCGAGCCAAAGCAGGCCAGCGACTTGCACCGCGGCCACGGCGACGTCCAGCACGAGCGCCTGACCCATGCGCAGGTGCGCGAAAGCGAAGCGCCGGCCGAACTCCCGCAGCAACGAAAAGGGGATCGCAATTGTCAGCGCCCAGGCGACCGGCGCCAGCCCCGGCATCACCCGAAAGCAGGACAGAATGGCCGCGAGCGCTGCCAGAACCACGACGGCTACGGCAGACAGCATCGCGTGATGGATGAGGGCGCTGCCGGCGCACTCCGCCGCTGAGCCGCCCGCGGCCCGATGGCGATAGATGGTGTACGGAAGCGCGACGAGCGACTCCTGCACACAGGCCCAGGCCACCAGCAGAGACGCTCCCAATGCATAGGAACCCAGCTCGTCGGCGCCGCACCATCGGCCGATCAGCATCGTCGTCAGGAAGCTGGTTCCGCTGACCACCGCCTGGTCGATCAGCGCCAGCGCCTGGGTCCCGGAAGCCGCCCGCACGAGGCGGCCAACCAGCCGCGGCGGATACTCCGGACCAACCGGAGTGGACAATGCGGCGACCTGCGGCGTCCTGTCGCCGACGACGGTGGGTCCGATTTCCCGTTCCGAGGCCAAGGACGGCCGACCCACCGGCGACGCCGCATCGAGGGACGCGCTTCCGCCCATGCCGCCGTTCATGCCGTCTCCTTGCAGGGGGGACCGATGCGACTGGCGACCAACGGCGGCTTCGTTTCCACGTGCGGCGTCGCGGCGCCCGACTGAGCGCTAGCAACGCTCCAAGCGGGATCGCGTCCGGCGACGCCGTAAGCCGCGCCAAGCAAGACGAACAGGGGATCCATGTACCAAAGGTTGTAACCGAGCGTGTTGTCGGTGCAGGACGTAATCGCGAGCAGCAGGAAGCCGAGCAACGCAGCGGCGAAGGCGGTGCGGACGACGCCGGTGGACCGCCGAACCTGGCCCCATACGCGCCAGACCTGCCACAGGAGGGCGCATACCAGGAGAGCGACGCCGACCAGGCCCAACTCGAAGCCGACTCGCAAGTAGTCGTTATGCACTTGGTGCATGCCTTCCCAAACGATCGGCACGAAGTTGTAGGCCGAGCCGACGCCGGCGCCGAAATAGGGGCGGCGCCAGGCCTCGTCCCAGATGTCGGGCCACGCCTCAAAGCGTCCGAAGCTGAGGAAGTCGCCCTCGGCCACGTCCGCCAGCGTCCCGCTGCCTTCGTAAAAGAATCGATTCTGAAAAAAGGGCGAATAGAACAGGGCGGCCCCCAGCGCGGCGATGGTCAGGATCGCCGCGATTCGCGGCCAGGCGCTGCGGTAGAGCGGATGCAGAATCGGAATGCACAGCAAAGCCAGGGTGGCCATACGGCTCCCGGTCATGACGGTGAAAACCATGCACAGTCCCCACCCCAGCAATGGCACGACCCGCTGGACTGGAAACCGGGCCATGAACACGCAACCGACCAGGCAGGCGGTCAGTCCCAAGGGGCGCGCGAGCAGCTTCATGTTCAGGGCCGCGAACAGGCCGAAATACGCTCCGACGGAACACAGACCCAGCAGGATCGCCGTCAGCACAAAGACGCGCAGCAGGCGGTCCAGCTGCTCTTCCGACCGAACCACCAGGGAAGCGACGGCGCCGACGAGCAGGGGCATCGTGATCTGCACGGCGTCCTGCACGTTGCGCCATTCCAGCGGCTCGCACCAGCACAGGGACGACCAGAGGTAGGCGGCCCACAGCAGCCACAGACCCCACGGCATGCGGAGGCGCCGCCCGCCCCAGCGGAAGCCCTCGCGGATCAACAGGACGCCGCCGGCTGCGAGGAAAAAGAGCCACATCCAGCCGGTGTAATGAAAGCCTGCGATATCCAGCTTTTCGATGGTCCCCAGCCCGGCGCAAATTGGCACGCACAGGAGGTACAGAAAGCCCATGTCCCATCGCGGTTGGGTTTTCCCTCCTGCGGAAACAGCGTCCAACGTGCTATTTGCGTTTTGATCCATCCGCCATGCACCCTTTCAATGGGCTCCGCGGCGGAGCAGGACGGCGGGCACCGTCAGCAGCAGCAGCTTCAGGTCCTGCCACGGCGAGTGCTTGCGGATGTATTCCATGTCCATACGCACCCAATCGGCGAAGGCGACGCGGCCTCGGCCGCGCACCTGCCAGATGCAGGTCAGGCCCGGCGTCACATCGAGACGTCGGCGCTGCCAGGCTTCGCAGGCCGCCGTCTCCGCCAGCGGCAGCGGGCGCGGACCGACCAGCGACATGTCGCCGCGCAGCACGTTCCACAGCTGGGGCAGCTCATCCAGGCTCGTTTTGCGCAGGAACCGTCCAAGAGTCGTGACGCGCGGGTCGTTCTTCATCTTGAAGGCCGGCCCGTCCTGCTCGTTGCGACTCGCCAATTCGCGCCTTTTCGCCTCTGCATCGGGGATCATGGAGCGAAACTTGATCATTTTGAAGGGCTTGCCCCCTCGACCGCTGCGCCACTGGCGGAAGAAGACCGGTCCGGGAGAGCTGAGCCGGACGGCGGCGGCGATCACCCCCAGCAAGGGAGCCGCAATCGCCAGGCCCGCGGCCGCGCCGACGACGTCCAGGCAACGCTTCCAGACCGGCAGCGGCCGGGCAAACAGCGATCCCAGTGCGGCCGCATTCCGGCCTGGCGCCGCTTGCGCATGCCCATTCGGAGCGGACGAACCATTCGCCGTCGAAGCGTCGCTTGGGTACGTATAAACCGTGCAAATGGGCGGCGGCTCTGCTTCCGGAAACATCGCGCAGACCTTGTCTGCTACTTTCCATGCGCCGGTCGCCGAGGTGGACGGCAGCAGCGCGCCAATTTGCTCCCGGTCGAACCAGCCGATTTCGTCCGTGGACCGCAGCCGCGAACGCAAGACTTGCACCAGGTGGGTCAAGGCGGAGGACGCGGCTTCCGGGCAGCGCGGTGCAAAGGCGATCGCGGACAAGGGGTTTCCAGTACGATCCGCGCGGGCCCGCTCGCGCCCCAACATGCGGCGAAACTCATCGGCCGACGCCAGCCCGCCGAGAAGCCCCCCGTGGGAGCGTCCCGCCCATCTCCTCACGCCGGCGACAACCCTGTGGAAAAACATGCGGCACCACCACTGCGAACGAAGGCGCAACATTGCACGGAGGGCGAACTCGCGGCAGGATGCTTTGCCGTCCGTGGTCGTATGCTGGATTGCAGGAGGCGGCCGACCGTCGCTGCTCACGAAGCCGCGACATGGTTGTTGGTCGGGACGGCGGGCCGAGGCTTGGCTTCCGTCGTGGGCCGCTGTCGGCGGGGAAGACGATCCGCCGTCAGGGCAAGAGCGACCGCGCCCAGCAGCGCGATCGCCAGTCCGGCCCCGAGGTTGATCGCCAAACGCGGCCGCACCGCCTCCGGGTCGAAGGTGGCAGGCTCGACCACCTCCAGGTTGGTGATCTTCTCGCGCTCCAGCGCCTCGTCGATCTTCGCCTGTTCGAGGCTGCCGGCGCATTTGCGATAGTCGCTATCCTTCAAATCAACTTCCCGCTGCAGCCGTGCCAGCTGCAGGTCGGCGTCCATCAGAGCGTTCAGCCGGCCCCGCTCCTGCACCAGCTGATCGTTCACCGCCGCCGCCTTCGCCCGCAACGAGGCCTGCACGGGCTCCTCATGGGCCAGGAGGATTTCCACTTCCTCGTAAACGCGATTGGGACCGACGGCGACCTGCTCGCGGTTCGTCTCTTCCTTGGCCAAGATGGTCTTGGCGGCCTCCGTCTCTTTGCGGACGGCCAGCACGTCGGGGTGTTGTTCGGGGTGCTGCGCGAGCAACTCCAGCTCCTTGAGCTGCAAGGCGTAGAGCTGGGCGCGCATGGCGTCTGCCGCGGCGTTGGGCATCCCCGTTGTGCGGGTCGTCACGGTAGCCGGCAGGCTCGCTTGCTTGTCGCGCAGCGCCTTCACCTGGGCCTCCGCGGCCGCCAAATCGGCCGACGCCTGTATCGACTCGTCCTCCAGCCGGCTGATCCGCGCCACGACCAATTGGCGTTGCGCTTCCGGAGCGACCAGGCCGGTCGATTCCTTCAGCTTGCGCAAGGCCTCCTCCGCCTTGGTCAACTCGTCGCGCAGGCGGTCCGCCTGTTCGGCCACGAACTGATGCTCGCCGGGCGCGCGATTCAGCGTTAGATGGCGGTCGAGGTAGACGTCGATGAGCCGCGAGACGACGGCCTGGGAGAGCGCGGGGCTTGGGCCTTCGTAAGTAATCACGACGATGTCGGAGTGGCGGGCCGCTTCCACGTTGAGTTGCGCCGTCAGCGTGCGGATCGCCGCTTCCTGGTCGCTCGCTTTGGCCGGCGGCGCGGGTCCGGCCGCCGCATCGTGCGGCGGCTGACGACCGAGTACGGCCTCAGCCCCGATGGAATCCACCACTTTTTCAATGACATTTCGGCTCTTCAGAACCTCAATGACGGAATTGATCTCATTTTCGCGGGACTGCGACAAGGTGAGGACCGCCGACTGATCAAGCGTGGCCGTCGGATCCAGCGTGGAGTTTTCCCGACCCAAACGCAAGAACAGCTTGGCTTCGGAACGGTAGGAGTGAGGACCATAAACCGTCCACAGCACGACGCCCGTCATCACCGCGACGACGAAAATCAGCACTTTTCCCTTGTGCCGCCAAACGGACTGCGCCGCCTGCAGCAGGGGGGGCGTCGATGCGACAGCGGCGCCATTGGTGTGGCTCACGACGCTTCTCCAAGTGGTTGAAGGAAGCTTTGTGCTGCGACCGCTTCCAGTTCGGTGGAGCCGAAGTGGAGGGAGAGGCGGGGGCGCATCTTCTTCTTTTCTTCACCCAACGGGGAATGTTAGTTACCGGCCCGCGGCCAGACAATACCCAAAATCCGCAATCTGTAGAATTCCTTCAAAGCACGCATTTTGCTATAGCAGTAGTTTTTGCGCAACACCACTATTCTGCGCAAAGGTCTAACAATCTCACGCAGTGCGCAGACTGCTCCGCTCATGCAGGTTTCCTGCCGACCAGTTTTCGCTCCTGGTTTGGGACAGCGGTAAGCAAAGCCTATACCGCCGAATGGCGGCGACGGCATGCATCAAGGCGTGTCACTAACTCTTTATGACGGCATAGGTTGTCGTCTACCGTCCGGTCGGCTGAGCCCTGTCGGTCAACGAGAATGTGAATACCTCGTTAATCTCCCATGACAGGAGTGTTAATGGGAAGACACACGCAAGCGGGCCGAACTCGCCTTGAAAACTCCCCTGCGTCCCACTATAGGCGCGCCCGTTTCCATTCATCGCGTTATGGCGTAGCGGCGACGCCGGTCGCCGTTTCCCTGGCCGCGGCCTTCGAGGGGGGTCGAGCCATGCATTCGCGCAGTGCGCTATTTGCCGTGGCGGTCGGTTTGTTGAGCGCCGGCTGTTCCATGCTGGAAAATGGCGCCTGTGTGACGGCGTATCGGCTGCGGGAGTCGATCGAGGACGCCGCCGAGTGCCGCCGCGACAAGCGCTGGGCGGAGGAATGCTGGAACCATGTGCGCCTCACCGACCCTTGTGTGCCGCACTCCGGGGACTATGCCGAGGGATTCCGGGCCGGCTTTGCGGATTACCTCTATCGGGGCGGCGCCGGCGAACCGCCGCCGCTGCCGCCGCAGAAGTACCGGGCGCTGTGCTACCAGACGCCGCAGGGATACCAGGCCATCGAAGACTGGTTCGCCGGCTTCCGCCGTGGGGCGGCCGAAGCGCACCAGGGCGGCTACCGAGACTGGGTGACCGGGCCGTCGTCGCTGCGACCCGCCGCCGTCGCGCCGCCGCCGGTGGAGGCGCCGCTCCCCGCCGCGCCGCCGCCCCAGGCCGTCGAGGAGCTGCCGCCGCCGAAAGCCGGTCCGGCGAAAGAAGAGAAACAGAGCGCCGCGCCGCCGTCGCCGCCGGTGGTCGCACAGGTCGCGCTCCAATCCGCGGCGCCCCGAGAGGAAAAGCGCAGCGTCGTCCCACCGCCGCCGCCCATCGCCGCGCTGGCCGCTTCGGCGCCGACCGCGCCAAAAGAAGATATACGGACCATCGTCCCGCCGCCGCCGATGACGGCGCCGATCGTTCTGCAACCGGCCCCAGCGCCGAAACGCCCGGCGCCGGCTGCCGACGTGCAGGCCCATTTCCACCCCGAAACGAACCATTGGACGATTGTCTGGAATCGGCCAAACGGCGCCGGTTCCACGTCGATGAGCGAGGAGCCGTTCTCCGAGATGATCCACCGACTGACGAACCAGGGCGGCGAGGCGCCCAGCGCGGGCGGCAAGCACCGCGTCGTGATCGACGATGGACGCGAGGTAAAGACGCTGACGATCGACGACGAGAGCTTCGAGGGACTCTCGGCCTACCTCGGATGGTATTGCGAGGGAGCAGGACAATAAGGGCCTGGTATTGGTCGTTCGGCCCGGGGCAATGCGGGCGAGGAGAGGAAGCCATGCACCATTCCTGGCGCGACGCGCAGGCGACCAAGACGCCGCTATGGGCGGCGTTGTTCCTCTGCGCCGTTTCCGGCGGTTGCGCGGCCCTGACGAACCCGACCGCCGACGCCGTGCCGGTGCGCCGTCTGCCGCCCGAATTGTTGGCGCCCTCTAAGGACAACCTGCAAACCATTCCGTTGACGCTGCTGGAGCAGCCGCAGTCGGCCGTCTATCAGCTGGCGCCGGGCGACGTGCTGGGCGTTTACGTCGAAGGCTTCCTCGGCGAACACAACCAGCCGCTGCCGGTTCATCAGGCCACGTTCGTGCAGTTCCCCGAACGGCATCCCTTCCCACCAGCCGTGGGCTATCCCGTCCCAGTCCAGGATGACGGGACGATGGATTTGCCGCTGGTCGGCGCCGTCTCCGTCAGCGGCCTGACCGTGCCTCAGGCGACGGAAGCGATCCGCAAAGCGTATGTTGACAAGAAGCTGCTGAAATCCGACACGGACCGCGTGATCGCCAGCCTGCTTGACCGCCGGCATGAGCGCATTCTCGTGGTGCGTCAGGAAGCGGCGAGTCTAACGATCAGCCCGGAAGGGGTGACCAGCGGCACCAAACGCGGGACCGGTCACGAGATCGACTTGCCCGCTTATGAAAACGACGTCGCCCATGCGCTGGTCCGCACCGGCGGTTTGCCAGGCCTTGACGCCTGCAACGAAGTCATCGTGTTCCGCCGCTGTTTCCGGGATGACGAGGAACGAACGGCGGTTCGCCGCAGCATCGAGTCGCGGCCTGCGGGACGGGATGTGGCCGCGGTCTGCCCGTGCCAGGAAGTGCTCCGCATCCCGCTGCGTCTGCCGCCGGGTGAGACGCCCTGCGTTCGGCCGGAAGACATGGTTCTGCGAACCGGCGACGTGGTTTTCCTGGAAGCGCGCGACGGCGATCTGTTCTACACCGCGGGCCTGTTGCCGCCGGGAGCGCATGTGCTGCCGCGCGATTACGACCTCGACGTGGTGGCGGCCGTCGCTCAGGTGCACGGTCCGATGGTCAACGGCGGCTTTGCCGTAAGCAATTTGTCCGGCGCCCTGATCGCGCCGGGCATCGGCGGCCCATCGCCCAGTCTGCTGACAGTGGTGCGCCGGACGCCGAACGGCGGTCAGGTGAATATCGCCGTGGATCTCAACCGCGCCCTGCGCGATCCGCGCGAGCGCATCGTCGTTCAGCCCGGCGACGTGCTGATCCTGCAAGAACAGCCGGGCGAGGCAGTGGCGCGCTACGTCACGCAGACGTTCCTCAACTTCAATTTCGTCTGGGAGCCGATCCACAACCAATTCACGAAGGGCTTCCTGGATATCGCTGCTCCGGATCGTCTGCTGAATGGTACGGAACCGGTCAACATTACGCCGCCGTAACGCCGCGGGCCATTCGCCTTGTCCGTTTGCGATGGGACCGCTTTGTCTGTACATGCGGCAGGTTCGCAAAAGCGCCCATTGCTTGCTTGTGTCCCGACCGGCGCGCGAGTACCATCGGAATGCCCCGCCTCCTTGCCAGCGATGCGCGCTTCCCGAGGGACCGATCATGTCGGCCGACCAACCGCCGAGCGACCCCAACCACCGTCGAGCGACGACCGGCTCGGAGTCGCGGCCCATTCTCGCCGAAGACCTGCAACTCGCGCCCTCGGCGCCGGCGCCGCCTCCCATCCCGCCGATCACGCCGGCGCTTGCCAACGGCGCGCCGCCGGAGATCTTGGACCGCGTGCGCCGATCGCCGCTGGCCACGAAGCTGCGCCTGCTGCTGCGCTGCCATGAATTGGCGGCGCGGACCAGGCGGCTCCGGGCGTGGATACGCTTCGGCACGAACACGGCCGTCATCTCGCTCGGCGTGGTCCTCGGCGTTCTGGCCGGCCTCGGCGTTTTCTTCGCGGTTTATGACAATCCCGAACAGTACACGCAGAGCTATTTCGATCGCAGCACATATACCTACACATATTTCGTCAAGGGTCAGAACAAGACGCAGCAAGAATACGACTACTTCCTGGCCACGCATTCCAACTTGTCCACGGCCGTGGCGGCGGCGATCGCCGTCGGCCTGGCGGTCGTGGCCGTGTTCGCCGGGTCGCTGCTTCTGCGCAGCCGGCGGCTTCAGCCGCCGGCCGTCGGCGTGGAAGAGCAGATCGCGGCCATTGTCAGTGACCATGCCGACGCCGTCCGCGATTGGGGCGGTCCTTCGGTGCTGCGCGAGCCGCACCTGGTCGCGGAGGTTTTGCGGATCGAGGAGAAGAACGGGCGCTAAAGGAGAATGTCTGGAGCTGCTCGCATCACATCTCGAACGGCGTGCCGGGACTGAAATTGTCGAAGCGCATGAACTGCTTGATATAGGCGAGGCTGATTTCGCCGGTGGGGCCGTTGCGGTTCTTGCCGACGATGACCTCGACGAGGCCCTCGTTCTGGCCCGGCTCATAGCGGTCGGGGCGGTGCAAGAGCAGCACGACGTCGGCGTCCTGTTCAATCGATCCCGACTCGCGCAAGTCCGCTAAGCGCGGCCGATGGTCCTGGCGCTCTTCGGACGAGCGATTCACCTGGGCGAGCGCCACGACCGGAATGTCCAGCTCCTTAGCCAAAAAGTGGAGGCGCCGGCTGATTTGGGCCACCTGCTCCTGGCGCGGATCGCGCCGATTCTCGGGCTCGATCAGCTGGAGATAGTCGATGACCAGCACATTGATTTTGTGGCGCATCTTGAGGCGACGGGCGTTCGCCGCGATCTTCAGCATGTTCAGCCCCGCCGTGTCGTCGATAAAGAGTTTCGCGCTGCGCAGATCGCTTGCCGCATCGATAATCCTGCCGATGTCCTCGCCGCTGAGCGTGCCCTTGCGCAACTTGTGGCTGTCCACGCGGGCCTGGCAGCATAAAAGCCGCTCCGTCAGCTCGATCCGCGACTGTTCGAGGCTCACAAAGAAAGCAGCGAGTCCTTCGTCAACGACGATATTGCGGACCAGGTTCAACGCGAAGCTTGTTTTGCCGACGCTTGGACGCGCCGCGACGATGACGAGTTCGGATTTCTGCAAGCCAGCGGTGATTTGATCGAGATCCGTATAGCCGGTCGAAATGCCGCTGATCGACATCGGCTCGCCTCGGCTCCGCTCATCGATGCGGTCGTAGGCCTCTTTCAGGGCTTCTTCCAGCGTGAACAACGTGCTGGTAATGCTCTTCTCTGCTATGTCCAGAATCTTGCGTTCCGCCTGGCCGAGCAGCTCCTCGGCCGGCTGCGTCTGGTCGTAGGCGTCGCGCAGGATTTCCGTGCTGGCGTGTATGAGGCCGCGGATGAGGGCATGATCGCGGACGATTTTGGCGTAGTATTCCGCGTTGGCGGCGGTGGGAGCGGCGTCCCACAGTTCGCCGAGATAGGCGTAGCCGCCGATGTCTTCGATCTGGCCGCGCTGCTTCAGCTCCTCGGCCAGCAGCACGACGTCGACCGGATCCCCCCTCTTGTCGTGAAGAGAAACGATGGCTTGGTAGATTTTCTGATGTGCGTCGGCGTAGAAATCGTCGGCGCGCAGGAATTGCACGACCAAACTGATGACGCTGTTGTCTCGCAGCATACTGCCCAGGACGGACCGCTCCGCCTCTCGGCTCTGCGGCGGCAAACGATCCGTCCCAGGCGCGTCTTGGGGCATGGCCCACCTCCATGTGCGGCGCAGAAGCGATGCGATCCGTCGAAGAAAGAGAGAAGGAGAGAAAGGGAGAAGGGGAGAGCGGCGTGGTTTCGGTCTCCCTATCTCCCCTGCTTCCTATCTCCCCTTCTATTTCTTTTCCTGCGCCTTGATGATCGCCACCTTGACCTCCGCCTCGATCTTCGTCTCGCCGTCGAGGTCGGTTCCCAGCTGCAATTTCACGGCGTACAGGCCGGTTTCCTTGATCGCCCCTTCCAGGCGCACCATGTCCGGCTCGACGAGCAGCCCCTTGGTCTTGAGGCCCTTCGACACTTCAGGGGCGGCGACGGAACCGTACAGATGGCCCTCATCGTTGGCGTTGGCTTCGATGGTGATGCCGGCCATCTTCTGGATTTGCTCGGCCAGCGCTTTGAGGTCGGCGATGCGCGCCTCGCGGGCCTGCTTGACGCGGATCTTAAAACGCTCCAGAAGCCGCAGATTGTGCGGCGTCGGGACCGTGGCCAGGCCGCGGGGCACGAGATAGTTGCGGCCATAGCCGCGCTTGACTTCGACCACTTCGCCCTGCTTGCCGAGGTTCGGCACGTCCTCGGTCAGCACCAGCTGCATGCCGCCGTGCGGCCCCTTGAGCACCTGATCGCGCTTTTTCTTTTTTGGCTTTGCCTTCGTCGCCATGACCATTCGCCTCGCGGTTGGTCCCGCCGGTTAGAACGGGATGTCTTCTTCCTGACCGCCGCGGCCCTGCGGCGGATCCAGCG
>DATKHW010000973.1:0-18413 GCA_035546275.1 Gemmataceae bacterium | reverse complement strand
GCGGCAGATGTACGGCCGGGCCGGGTTCGCCCTGCTGCGGGCCAGGGTCCTACGGGCGGCGTAAGAGGCTCAGCTCGACGAGCCCGCGTGGAGGGTCGGTGCGTCGTCACCAAGAGTGCGGGAGAACCGTAATTGGTTCCGCAATTCCACTGTGGCATGCGGCCGGTGAAGCACACGCTACGGCGCGCCCCGCCTTCCTGGTCAGAGTCTGTCCCATAAGCCCCTCGCCCCCGTACTCGGGGCTGACACGGATTCCCAACTCCAGCGCCGCGTCGAGGGCGGCGCGGTCCACGCCGGTCTGGCCGCCGCTGACGAGCCTGGCGATCGTGGAGCGGCCTCTTCCCGGCGCTGGGACGGCAGGCCGGGTAGCCGGGTTCCACGGGAGTCAAAGCAGCTGTCCGCAGCGATAGCACTTGCGCGTCCCCGGTGCATTGGTCGCTCCGCAGGCCGCACATTCCCGTCGCTTGCCGCGTTTGCGCTTCCGGACGCCGCCCCCGCCGGCGTCCCACCGCAGGCTCACGCCCACGAAGGTTAGAATCGAGCCGATGATGACGCCGGCCCCGCCGCCGCCGCAGAACCCGACCGCCTGCCACGACCAGGGGAGGTTGCGTCCCAGCACCAGCACGCGCTCCGTGGGCATACCCTCCTCGGCGGGGGTCAGGTAGTACATGACGAACATGCCGAGACCGCCGATTACCCCGGCCAATCCGATCAAGATCAGGAGCCAGGACAAGACGAAACGAGCCAATGGATGCACCCCACAAGAGAAGGCCGAGGTCGTCAACGGCCGACGCGGGCACGTCAGCTCAGAAACGGGGATGACATTTCTAGCGGAAACCGGCTGGTACGTCAGCGAAAGCAATGGCCGGGGGCCAGCCGCGAAGCGTCGCCCAATCACCGGCGACCGGAACCGCAGCCGAGGATGAGGCTACCCGACCGGCAGTGTGGACGCAAAGGAAATCCGCGGCAGGTCCGGCGGACGGCAGAATCTGCTTGCCCTCGGCCCCGCCGCGCCGGACAATCGCCTCATGCAGGGCGATTCCCCCGACGACGAGTTAGAATCTGGGCCGGACCAAAGGGGCGCCCCGGTCCGCTGGCCCCTCTGCGTCCGCATCCTCGCGGTCTGCTACGTCCTATCGCTAGCCGTTCAAATGGTCGGCTTTCTTCTCGTGGGTGCGGCCGCCTTCCTTTACGGAAGGCGGCGCGATATCGACGGGTGGGTGCTTGGCCTGGTTCTGGCCGGGTCGGCGACCATCGTCGCCTGCACGGCGTTCCGCTTCTGGTTCCGTCGCTGGGGCCGCACGCACTACCCGCCGCAAGCCGCCGCCCGGCCCGTGATCCGCGGCGGCGGTACCCCTCCCCCTTGACCCCCGCCGCCCTCCCGGCGACCATAGGGGGCGGAGGCTCAATCCATGTCGCCGCAAGACTTTTCCGCCCAACTGGCCAACCGCCTGCGCCAGAAGGGCATTCAGGCCCAGCCCGCCGAAATACAAGCGTTCCTGGTGGAAGCCAGGCTCGATCAGTCCAGCGCCGCCGAAGTGGAAGCCGCTGTGGAACGGTTCATAAGCGCGAACCAGGCCCATCAGCGCCGAGTGCGCATGGTAATGTCCGCGCCACAGAAGTTCAGGGAAGGTCTTTCGATGGCTGGGTGGTGCAGCATCGGCGCCGTCGGTGCAATCGCGTTCACGGCCCGAATCTGGAACGGCGCGGCCTTCCAGGCCGGCTGGTCTACCGCGTGGCTGCAAATTGTTCTCGCCGGCCTCAGCGCGATTTTGGCTGGAATGGTAATCTTCGGTATCGTTCGCGCCGTCCGGGCAGCCGTCATCATGGTGCGATCGAAGGGGCGACCTGACGTGTTACCAACCGCCGCCCGTGGGCCGGGGAGTGGGCGGTAGGATGAGCGGGGGGCGATGTTGCGAGGGCGTCGGCGTGATCGAAGACCCTAGTTATACACGCTGGAAGCGCCAGTACCCGAAGTTCCCCGGCGTGGCCAAGTGCGTCGAGTTGCTTGGTCGCCGCAACGTCCAGGGCGGCTTGGTGGACGTCATCTGCGGAGAACTGCTGGAGAACGCCAGCCACCACGCCGCGGAGTTGATCGGGGCGTTCCGCGTTGAGATGGATGATCGCGTGCGCCGCATCCTCCTGGTCGTCATCTGCGAGGCCAAATTGCCCGAGGCGACGCCGGTTTTCGTGGAGTACATACGGTCGGAGGATGAGAGCCTGCGGTATTGGTCGGAGCTGGGGCTGCGTTCCCTGGACACTTCCGAGTCTCGCAAGGCGCTGCGGGAAGCCGGCCGGACTAAACGCCGCACCTGATCGGATACCTATGCTGGGTTTAGCGGCGGCCCCGACCCGTTTAGCGGCAGCCCGGACCGCGCGGGCAGTTTATCCGCAAAGCCATCACCAACTACTCCGACCATCTTCCGTCGATAAGCCCCCCTCACGGCAGCGCATTCTTCACCACCCCTCCCGCCACATGCGTCAGCCGGAAATCACGCCGCTGGAATCGATAGGTCAGCCGCTTGTGGACCAAGCCGAACAGGTGCAGGACCGTGGCGTGGCAGTCGTTGACTTGGGTCGGGGCGACGATTGGGGGCATCCGGTCATGCACCGGCCGTACCAGTTCGTTCGCCGCCCTTGTCAGGATGGCGCACATCAGCAGCGGCGGCCCGGACTCGGGACGGGTACAGGCGCGGCATGCATCGTTTCACCATCGACTAACTCCACTATTTCGGCTTGACGTGGAGCCGGGGAGGCCTCGCGCCTCGGCACGGATTATTTTCAGAGCAGCACTTTTCCGAACAGGCACGCGTCGCCGTGCTCCGACAGCGTTATCGAGCTTCCTGGCCGCCCGGCAGGACTCCTCGTGCGCTATCTGTGCGGAAAAGCGATTCAGCGATGCGGGGTGGTTCTTGATGCGCTTGAGGCCAGCGGATTGGGAAGCCAGAACCGGCGCTTGATCCAGCTGCGCCGCGCGGTAAGCTGGGGCTTGTCCTCGCGAATCGGAGCGCGTTGGTTGATTAAGAGGCACTCACAAAAAGGTGGCTGGAACTCTAAAATCACAGTTCCAGTCACCTTTTTGTGAGTGCCTCTAAGCGGCCTCCGACGGTTCCTGGCGCCAGTCGGGAGGAACAAAGAGCATGTCCGGTTCTCCTGCCCGACCCCCGACACAGGAGGCGGCCCTTGTCGTTCATCAGCGGCTCGTGGCTGAGGATCCCACCGCCGCGAATGACGTGGCGGCTGCTTACCTGGAAGCGCTCGTTGCCTGGTTGGGCGAAACGGACGCACGGGCGCCCGAGGACCTTCGCATCGAGGCAGCCGAGGACGCGATTCTGGCGCTAATCCGCAATCCCTCATCGTATTCAGCGGGCCTGCAAACCTTGGAAGTGTACCTGCGGATGTCGGCACGTGGGGATCTGCGCAACCGGCTAGCCAAGGAGCAGCGACGCCAGACGGGTCGAACGCCGTGGAGCAGCGTCGAACTTTCGCCTGACGCCGGGAAGTATCTGGGACGGTTCGACGACCCCGCAACGTCGCTTCGCGTGGCCGAGGAGAAAAAGAGCATCGGAGATGCCATCCCGGAGTCCGTGCGCGGGCGGCTTTCGGAAACGGACCTGCGCGCGCTGCAACTGATCCTTGAGAATGAACGCAGGACCTCCGTGTACGCCGATCTGTATGGGCTACAGCACCTGTCCGCAAAGGAGCAGCGCATCAAGGTGAAGCGTAACAAAGACCGTCTGAAGATGGTTCTGAAGCGAGCCGGAGGAAAAGCATGAACCGGCGCCTGGAACACCTGGCCGGGCGCGTGGCCGGCGCTCCCGATTTCCTTGCCAGTGCTCTGGCCGAGTACGCCCGCAGCGAACAGCTGGCGGATGCCGCATTGGCCGCACGGCTTGGTTGCACCGCGGAAACCCTCACGCACCTGCGCTTGTGCCGGATGCCGCGAGGGCAAGCCCCGCTGTTCTGGCAGGATGTGGCGAAGATCGCAGGACGGTTTTCGGTGGACGCGGACCTTGTGGCAGAGATCGCCAGACGAGGTCAGAGCCTCATGAACCTGCGCAAGGTCGAGGATGGCCGGATACAGGAGCCTGGTTTCCTCCTGGCGGCTCGCGACGACGGGCGGGAAGAGAAGCCGCCGGAAGGAGCGCCGTGATGAGCGTCCCGCCATGGGTCGCAGACTTGGCGCGCGCCTTTTGGACCGAAGCCGGATCGGTTGAGCCCTTTCCGCGGACGTTACGTCGAGCCGCCGTGCGTGCGCTGCCGGTGTCCATCGTGCTGCTGCCGCGGCTGCGGTTGGACGGGGTGCGGGCTTGGCTTCGCGAGAACGGCGTCCCCTGCCCTTGCGATGAGAGAGATCGTCCATTACGCGCTTGCCTGGCGGCGTGCCGGGGCAACGGGCTGATTTTCGTGGACGGCACTGACGGGGAAGACGAGCAGCGCTTCTCTCTGGCCCACGAAATGGCTCACTTTCTGCGGCACTACTGGCATCCGCGCCGGAGGGCGCGCAAATACCTCGGAGAGCGTGTTGTCGCCGTACTTGACGGGGAGCGGCCGCCCACCGACCAGGAGCGGGTCCACGCCCTGCTGAAAAACGTCCCCCTGGACTTTCATCTGCACCTGATGCGGCGCGGACCGCGCAGCGAATTCGTAAACGCGGCGGTGGCGCTTGCCGAGGAGGAAGCCGACCGGTTGGCTTACGAGCTGCTGGCGCCGGCCGCCGAGGCGCTGGCGCGAACAGGGAGCCGGCGAGGCGACGGCGGCCAGGACAGGCTGATCGACGCGCTTCAAACCGATTTCGGCCTGCCCAGGGAGCAGGCCACGAACTACGGGCGGCTTCTCTTGCCGCCCGTCTGGGAGGATCCGCTCCTGCGGCGTTTGCGTTGAGGCGTGGACCCTCTCGCAGATTCTGTCGAACTTTATCGTGCTCGCCGGGAAGTACGTGGGAGAACGTGCGATGGCGACCAAATCTCCAGAGGAGTCGGGTTCTGCCGTTTCGGCGTCGGCGCGGCCGCCGCTGCGCTCCGCGTCGGAGCCGCCTACCGCTGCCGACTTCAAGGAGCGCTTCGGCGACGATCTGCTCCAGGTTCTCGACGTGACCACCTGGCGGCCGGGAGGCGACCTGGCGCAGGAGTACCAGCGTATCGAGCGCGAGGTGCGCGAGGCCAAGACCCAGGAGGACGAATACCAGCGCTGCATTCGCACGGAGGTTTTCCCAAAGCTCGTAGACCCAGCTTCGGCGCCGGGCTGCGGCGTATTCGCCGCGAACATGGACATCCTCCGCCTCATCCATCGAGGGCTGCTGTTCAATGGCGGCGTCGAGGCGTGCGACGGAACGGTGGAGGTGCATGCGACGCTGCCATTGACGAGTTATCAGATCGGCGTCTCGCTAGTGTCCTATGCCGGCGATCAGGGCACGTGGCAGCAGCGGCTTTACCGCCGCGACCTGCGGCAGCGCGGGCCCGTCGACCTCAATCAGGTTTTGGAACTGCTCCGACGCCGCGACCAGCGGGCCGCCCTCAACCACGGCACGCCGAGCGACCAACTTGGCGAACTGGCGCGAAAGGCCGTGATGGATTACGCCGAGCGGGCCATTCTCCTGCGGCAATCCAAGGCGGTGTGGCGGATGGGCCACGGCAATCCAATCACCTACGACTTGCTTACCGGCGCTGACATTTTGGAGCTGATGGTCGCCGCGACCACCATGATGCGTGAGCTGATCGAGGGCTACCGGAGATTTGTCTTCGTGGCCAGCGAACCTCGTGAGTTGCTGGCGCTGACCATTGGCCAGGCGCTGCCCCCGCTGCACTACGCCATCGTCGGCAACTTGGCTCCCCGGCTGGAAGGCTGGTTCCAACAGCGGCGATTCACGTTGGAATCCGCCGACGAACTGCTATGGGACGGCGAGCCCCTCGCCGCCCCCGAATGGATTCCGCGCTTCATCGAGCGCGTCGCTTCGCAGGTGGTGGTCGGGCTGTACCGCGCGTCGGTGCTGGCCCCGGCCCAGCTCTTTTACGCCCACGCGGACTACGCCCACATCGCTGCTCACATCGTGCTGGCCGACAGCATGTTCCAGGTGGAGCGCGGCTTCCCGCTGCTGATCGACCTGGCGGACCACGTTTGCCACTCGGTGTTCGGCGGCAGCCTGCGCCACCTGACCGCAACGGCGTATGCCGCGGCCGGCGCACCCTGGCGGTACTTCAGCGAGCGGATGACTCGCCATGATTGAGGAGGACGACGGCAATGCAGACACGTGGAAGCCGACAGCCGGCCCAGCCGATTGACGCCAGCGGCGAGGAAGACCTGGGCATCGCCGCCCCGCCGGAGGAGTTGTTCCGGCAGGTGCAGGCGGAGGTAAACTTCGCCGGCGGCGAGCTGGCCCCCGACCCGGATCGCGAGGGTTCCATCGGCGCGACGATGTTTGACTCGCCCGGCAGCGACGACGACAGCGTGACGGTGCTGCTGCCGCGCGAGCACTCCCAGCAGGCGCCGTCGCAATCGCTCGTCCGCATCAAGAGCCGCGACGGTCGCAAGTACCTGGGGATCGTGACGGCCGGCCCGTTCGCCGAGCCGGACACGCTGCGGGCGGACTCTCACCTGCTTGTCACGGTCACGGCGCGGGGCGGCATCTATCTGCCTCCGTACCACGGCCGCGTGACCGTCGCGATCCTCGGCGAGGAGCTGGAGAACGGCGCCCTGGTCCCGCCGCGGCTGCGTCCGCTGCCCAACAGCCCGGTTGTGCCATTAACCACCTCTGAGGTCGCCGACGTGCTGCGGACGGCCGGCGACATCCGGCTAGGCTCGGTGGTAGGCGCCAGCGAAGTCATTGTAAATGTTCCGTCGGATAAGAAGGCCGTGCTGCCGCGTCACCTCGCGGTGCTAGGCACAACGGGCGGCGGCAAATCGACCACCATATCCCGCTTGATCCAGCAAGGCCAGGCGGCGGGCATGGCCGTCATCCTGCTGGACGTGGAAGGCGAATACACGCAGCTGCATGAACAGACTGACAACGCAGAGATGCTGGAAGCACTGCGGCAACGCGGCTTGGAGGCCGAGGGCATACCGGCTGAGCACATGCGCCTGTATCACCTCGTCGGACGCGACACCAAGAATCCAATTCATCCCAATCGAATCGTATTCTCGCTGCAATTCGCCCAGCTGTCGCCTTTCGCCGTCGCCGAGATGTTGGGCATGAACGACGCGCAGGAGAGCCGCTTCCGCTACGCCTACGACGCGACCAAGGCGATCATGCGGGATGTCGGCATTTGCCCGGAGAAGAACAAACCCAAGGACGAAATCGATCGTCAGGAGCAGCAGCTGCTGCGGGTGGACGAATTTGATCGCGGCTGGCCGCGGATGACCCTGTCGCTGCTGTTGGACACGGTGGGCAAGTGCCATGCCGTCGTCAGCAAGGCTTCTTTCGAGCCGTACAACAGCGAACTGCGGAGCGAGGCTGGCCGCGCGGCGCTGGATCAGCGGATCAAGCCCAAGGAGATGGAAGGCAATGCTTCCTCGTGGGGCAAGCTGAAAAGCCTCCTGTGGCGGATGCACCGGCTCAAGGTGTTCGACCGCCATCTCGTCAAGCGCGAGCGGGCGAAGCCCATCAATTACCGGGAGCTTCTGGAGCCGGGCCGCGTCTCCGTGATCGATCTTTCGGACACGGGCATGACGGAGCTGGCGAACTTCGCCATCGCCGACCTGCTGCGCGGCATTCAAAGCGCCCAGGAAGTCGCTTACCGGCGTTATGAAGAGGCGAAGCGGTCCGGCGAAACGGCGCCGCCTCCTCCGCGGGTGCTGTTGATCCTCGAAGAGGCGCATGAATTCCTCAGTGCGGAGCGCATCGACCGCATGGACACGCTGTTCCAACAGCTGGCCCGCATCGCCAAACGCGGGCGCAAGCGCTGGCTGAGTCTGGCATTCGTGACGCAGCTGCCGCAGCATCTGCCGCGGCAGATTTACGGACTCGTTAACTCGTACATCCTGCACAAGATCACCGACGCGCAGGTCGTGCGCGAGCTGCAGCGGACGGTGAGCGGGATCGACGAGTCGCTGTGGAAGAAGCTGCCGGGCTTAGCGCCGGGTCAGGCGATTGTGAGCTTCCCACACCTGGCCCGGCCGCTGCTGGTGGCGGTGGACCCGTCGCCGTGCAAGCTCGGCATGGTGGATTAACCTCTATTCCAACCCTCTGAGGTGATACATGACCGTTGCCGCCGACGCCCAGACGATCCCCGTGCGCGCGCTGAATCAATTAACCTACTGTCCGCGTCTGTATTATCTCCAATACGTGGACGCGGTAATGCCGACCAACGAGCATGTCGAGGGCGGCCTGTTTGACCACCGGCGCGTGGACGAGCCGGACCTGGCCAACAAGACGCGGAAAGAAGGCGACGCCAGCCGCAGCCGCGGCGTCCACCTGTCGTCGGAGACGCTCGGCATCAGCGGCGTTCTCGACGTGATCGAGGAGAAGGACGGCGCGTCGTACCCCGTCGAGACGAAGCACGGCTCCGCCCCGCGCGACGACGACGGCAAGGCGACGACCTGGGACAACGACGCCGTGCAGCTGTGCGCCCAGGCCCTCCTCATGGAGGAGGCGTTCGGCGCCCGCGTGGAGCGCGGCTTCCAGTTTTACGCCGGATCGAGGGAGCGCGTCGAGGTCCGCTTCACCGACGAGCTGCGGGCGAAGACGCACGCCGCCATCGACGAGTGCCGGCGGCTGTCGGCCCAGGACGCCCCACCGGACCCGCTGCCGGCGGAATTGCGGCACCGCTGCTTCGGTTGCTCGCTGGCCCCGGTCTGTCTGCCGGAGGAGACGCTCTACCAGATCGGACTTCCCCCGGCGACCGAGGAGACGGCCGCCCCGCCGGCCGGCCTGACGCGCGTGATCCCGCAGTCGGACGACGGCGCTGTGCTGTACGTGCAGGAGCCGGGCAGCCACGTCGGCAAGCGCAGCGAGCATCTCGTCGTGCGGAACGACGGCCAGGAGGTGACGCGGACGCCGATGCATGCGATCCGGCAAGTGGTCATTTTCGGCAACGTGCAGGTCTCGACGCAGGCGCTGGAGACGCTGGCGGCCAACGAAATCCCGGTCGCGTACCTGACGGGTCACGGCCGATTCATCGGCGCCTTCGCCCCGGCGGAGAAGAAGAACGTCGGCCTGCGCGAGGCCCAGTTCCGCCGCTTCGCCGACCCCGCGGAGTGCTTATCTCTGTCGAAGGCGGTAGTGCGCGGAAAGCTGACGAACCAGCGGGCGCTGCTGATGCGGAGCCTGCGATCGCGCGCTCCGGCGAGCGGGGGGTGTGAACCCCCTGATTCCGGCGAACCAAACCGCGGCAGCGACGAGCCAGCCGCCCAGGCCCTGGCCGAGCTGATCCGGCGTCTCGACTCAGCGGCGTCGCTCGACACGGTGCTGGGGCTGGAGGGCCAGGGCGCCGCGTTGTACTTCGGCGAGTTCAGCCGGTTCCTGCGGGCCCAGCCGCCAGGCCGCGGCTTCGAGTTCGCGTCGCGCAACCGTCGGCCGCCGCGCGACCCGGTGAACGCGCTGCTGTCGTTCGCCTACGCCATTCTGGTGAAGGACTGTTTCGCCGCGGTCTGCACCGTGGGATTTGACCCTTACAAGGGATTCTTTCACGCCAACCGCCACGGCAAGCCGTCGCTGGCCCTGGACCTGATGGAGGAATTCCGGCCGATCATCGCCGACTCCGTGGTGCTGACGCTCATCAACAACGAGATGCTGACGCCGGGCGACTTCGTGGTGTGGCGCGAGGCGTGCCAGCTGACGGAGGCCGGCCGGCGGACGTTCTTCCAGGCCTACGAGCAGCGGCGAGCGACGGTGGTGACGCACCCCGTATTCGGATACAAGATGTCCTATTCGCGGATGCTGGAGGTGCAGGCCCGGATGCTGGCCGCGTACGTGCGCGGCTCCGTGCCGGCGTACACGGGCTTCACGGTGCGATAACGGCGAGCGGGGGGCCTAAGCCCCCTGATGGAGAATCGCCATGGACAGCTACATCGTCGCTTACGACATCAGCGACCCGAAGCGTCTGCGGAAGGTGGCGACGGTCTGCGAGGATTTCGGATATCGCAAACAGTTTTCGGTGTTTTTGTGTCGCGTTTCGCCTACCGACCTTGTACGCTTGCGGTCACGATTGTACGACATTATCGACCTCGCCAAGGACCAGGTGCTGTTCATCCCGCTGTGCGCGAAGTGCGTCAACGGCATCGAGGCGCTGGGCCGGCCGGCGGAGGCGCATGATGCGAAGGATGTGGTAATCATAACGTGATTAACGAGATCGCCAAAATGGCCAATACCCGAGCAGCCGGAAGCCGGCGCCTTCACACGGCCCGGCGTCCTCTCTCAGTCGCCGAAAGAGATGTTGCCCGGATTCACGTCGCTCATGAACACGCCGAATCCTTCCAGATCTCGAAGGATCGCCTGGACGTGGGGCCATCGTGGTCCGAACTGCTCGTGCTTCTCCGCGCGCCAATCGGCCAGCACATCCTCGGAGAAGTCGGGCGGTCGGTCGAGATGGGCGCCGGCGAAGTCGAGGACGAACGGCCGGGTCACGACGGTCATTTCGATGACCCACAGCCCATCGTCGTGACGCAGCATTTCGGGCACGGCGCAACCGCGAATGTCCGTGACCTCCCATGCCGCCAGCCGCAAGTACACGTCGCGCTCCCGGCAAAAGTAGCGCTCGTGTTCATGGACCTTGATGGCCGACCTGCCTCTTTCGGTTTGGCTTTCGACCACGAACACGCTACCATGAATTCCCGAACCGAGGGGAGCGCCAAGAAGCAGACCGTTCTCCTCGCAGTATTTCTGCGCCCGGCGAAGAAGATCAGGTCGATTGCTCATGAACGCACCGCAAGCAGATTCCCTCAGCCACTCCGCGGACGTGCGGATACACCTGCACGTGAACGGGTACGCCTTGGCGGTGTCGCAGCTCGGCCCCCAGTTCCTGGTGCTGCGAAACCCGGTCGATCATCCTCCGTGCGACGCCGAGATCGCCATGTCGATCGACGGCCAGGAGAGCCGCTGGGCGGTGCATCTCCCCAACGGCGTCCAGGTCGGGCGCCGGAAGATCGCCGTTTCACATCCTGCCGGCGGGCAGGCGACGCCACTTCGGCAATGCGGCCACGACCCGAAGGCCGTGGAAAACGGGCAGTCAGCCCTGCCAATTTAAGACAGCCTTCGTCCTTCAATGCGGCCACGGCCCGAAGGCCGTGGAGTTCACACGACTCCAACAGCTTACGGGGGTATGTGAGACAAGTCAATCCTCTTCACGAAAGCTGTCTTCAAGTGGCAGGCAAGACATTCTGATCCATTTTCAGAGTCTTGGAACCTTTTGGCCGACCTCACCATCCTATAGGGAAACGAGGAGGTTCGCGGGTGAACACCATCGACTTCGACTTCGCGTTCAAGGAACTGACGGGGAACTCGCCATTTCCCTGGCAGCACGATTTGTACGACAACTGGTTCTCAAAGGGGGAATTCCCGGACGCCTGCGCTATCCCAACGGGGCTCGGCAAAACGTCCGTCGTGGCGGTCTGGCTGATCGCGCTTGCGAACGCCCCGGATCGGGCGCCGCGGCGGCTGGTGTACGTCGTGAACCGGCGAACGGTTGTGGATCAGACCACGACGGAGGCGGAGAAGATGCGGCGCAACGCCGCTCCCGCCGGGGTGCCGATCCCTGAGATCAGCACGCTGCGAGGACAATTCGCCGACAATCGCAAGTGGAGCGCGGACCCGTCGAAGCCGGCCATCATTGTGGGCACCGTGGACATGATCGGCAGCCGGCTGCTGTTCAGCGGCTACGGCTGCGGACCCAAGACGAAGCCGCTCCATGCGGGATTCCTGGGACAGGACGTGCTACTGGTCCACGACGAAGCGCACCTTGAACCGGCGTTTCAGAAACTGCTCCGCGCAATCGAGGCCGAACAGGAACGGTGCAAGGAGTTTGGGAAATTCCATGTGATGGAACTGTCGGCCACCTCACGGGGCAGCGGCGAGGTCTTTGAACTGACGCAGGAAGAGCGGGAGCCGCCGGTCACTATCCCCGATCCGCCGACGGCGCCGATTCACCACGTTTGGCGGCGGCAAATGGCGAAAAAGTCGATTTGCCTGCATGAAAACAAGGATGAAAAGAAGCTGGCCGACGAAATCGCGGACCTGGCGCTGAAGCACGAGGGAAAAGACCGAGCCGTGCTGGTGTTCGTGCGCAAGGTCGATGACGTGGAGAAGATCGTCAAGAAACTGCCGAAAGGGTCGGTGCAGCAACTCACCGGAACGCTCCGCGGGCTGGAGCGAGACCGCATGGCGGACCCCCGAAGGAAGGATGGTTGTCCGATCTTCGCCAGGTTTCTGCCTCGTCCCAAAGCGGACGCGCCGGAAGCCGAACGGTGGAAAATCGAACCGAAACCGGGCACGGTCTATCTGGTATGCACGAGCGCCGGCGAGGTCGGTGTGAATATCTCGGCGGACCATCTCGTTTGCGATCTCTCAACATTCGAGAGCATGGCTCAACGGTTCGGCCGGGTGAACCGCTTCGGCGACCGTGACGACACGCGCATCGACGTCGTGTACCCGAAGCAGTTGGACGAGAAAGACGACAACGAATCCCGGCTGAAGAGGACGCTGGAATTGCTCCGCCAGTTGAACGGCGACGGCAGCCCGGCCGCGCTCGGCAAGCTCAACGAGAAAGACCGCCTCGCCGCATTCGCGCCGTTGCCGGTGTTTCTGGAAACCACCGACATCCTTTTCGACGCCTGGGCGCTCACCACCATTCGCGGGAAACTGCCTGGCCGGCCGATGGTCGAGCCATACCTGCACGGCATCGCCGAATGGGAGCCGCCGGAAACGCACGTCGCTTGGCGCGAGGAGGTCGGCGTCATCACTGGCGACCTGCTGACGAAGTACCGACCCGAAGACCTGCTTGAAGATTACCCGCTCAAGCCGCACGAGTTGTTGCGGGACAATTCGCGCAGGGTGTTCGACCGCTTGATGAAACTCGCCCGTCCCGAGATAGCGGTCTGGATCACGTCGGATGACGATACGGTGCAGATAACTACGCTGGGCGAACTGATCGAAGGGGGAAAAGACGACCTGAACAACAAGACGCTACTGCTGCCTCCGACGGCAGGCGGCCTTGAGAACGGAATGCTTACGAGCAATTCCACCACCGCGAACGATGTGGCCGATGAACTGCGTGACGAGAACGGCAGGCGCCGGCGGGTGCGCGTCTGGGAAGGCGACCCGGAGTACGATTCCAAGACCGAGGGCATGCGGTTGATCCGCCGGATCGACTGCTCCTCCGACGACGAAGACGAAGAGGGGCGCTCTTGGCACTGGTACGAGTTGCCGAACGTCGGCGACGGCGACGGATCGAAGAACAACGATAAGCCAGTGCTGTGGGATGTTCACACCGAAGACGTGGTGAACAACGTGACGGCCGTCGTGGCCAATCTGTCGCTGCCGGAAGAGATGAAGGCGGCCATCATCCTCGCCGCGAAGTTCCACGACCTCGGCAAAAAGCGGAAGCTCTTCCAGCGCATCCTCGGCAACACGAACCCGGACAGGTTGTTGGCCAAGTCCGGGAAGAAGGGCGGTCGCGTTGAGGAACAGTATCGGCACGAGTTCGGTTCACTGCTGGACGTTCAGGAAGAAGGCGACTTTAAGGCGCTCAATGACAAACCCGACCTGCAAGAGCTGATCCTCCACCTGATCGCGGTCCACCACGGCCGCGGACGGCCGCATTTCCCAGCGGACGAAGCGTTCGACCCGGAACCGCGGGGGCGAGACGTGGGCGCGATAGCGGTCGAGGTGCCGCGGCGCTTCGCCCGCCTGCAACGCAAGTATGGCCGCTGGGGACTGGCGTATCTGGAATCACTGCTGCGGGCCGCCGACTACAAGGCCAGCGCGAAACCGTCCCGGTTCGTGGAGGACGAACGATGAGCATCCGCATCAATGTGGACCCGACCAACCCCGGCCAGTTCTTCGCGTGCTGCGGGCTGCTCGAACTCGCCGACCGGCTATGGCCAGGGGCGGAGGGCTGGTTTGAGGAGCGGGAATTCTCGATTCGGTGTAAGGGGAACTTGTCGGAACTGCTCGCAGCGCTGGCGAATGCAGAAATCAACAGTTCTCTTACGGATCAAGGGCTTAAGAGACTGGGGACACTGCTCAGCGCGAACAAGGCAAAACTATCTCCGGCCGAAACGGAGGAGAAATCCAGGCTGAGCGCGCTATGGAAGCGCGAACGGTTGCACCTTTCAAAGCCTTTTGATCTGTGGATCGATTGGTGGTTCGACGACCGGACGGGCGGAAAGGGCATGAAGACCTGGGCCGCGAAGCAGCTGGTTCTCGACATCGCTCGGCCAATGCTCCGTGTCATCAGGGACCAGCGATGGAGCGAAAGCGCGGCCGCGGACATACTGACCCGCAGCGCCCCGGTCGAAGGCGTACCTTTCTACTTCGATTCGCACAACAACTGTCAGGGTACCCCCCGTGACACGGGATTCGGTCTGTACACACTGAGAAACGACATCGAGACAAAAGGCAACACACGGCCGCTACTGGAATTCGGCGCCTTTTTGGGCATACAGCGGTTCCGACCCGCGGTTAACGCTGAGAAAAGGCTCTTCTGCTTCAGCCTGTGGCCGATCCCTTTGCCGGTCGCCGTAGCGGGTGTAGCGACAACGGGCCTTCTGTGTTTGCCTGGGGAGCATCGCCACGCCTTCCGAATGCTCTTCCGTTCGGAGTACATGAAGGCATTTCTTCCAGCCGAACCGTACCAAGGAGCCTAACCAATGCCCGATCTGAAACAGTTCGATCACTACCTGGGTGACGACGGCCCAGCGGCCCTCGTCGTCCGCGAACATCTGATGCCGGTTGAAGGCGCCGACGGCGTGCTGTTCCCGGCTACGTTTGCCGCCGGCGACAACTTCCCCGGCGGATACAACATCGACGGCGACCTGACGGGCACCAACGTCTGCCAGATCGACAGCGTCGGCTCACAAGCGAATCGCATCGAGCCGTTGTTCGCCGAGGACAAGTACAAGCATCTCATCCCGCAGATCGTGGTGAAGGCAGGCGAGAAGGAGGTGAACCTGCTCGAAGCCGGGCACCGCGCGGGCGACGCCCTCGTCCGCTGTTCAGAGCTTCAGCAGACGCTACAGGACGCCTTCAAGTCCGTGTTGAAGGGCGACGCGGAGCCGTTGGCGAAGATCGCGCCCACGTCTTTCGTGTTCGGTGTGTGGGACTCGCGAGACACGCGGGCGAAGTTGCCGCGGCTCGTGGCATCCACAATCCGCGCGTTCAACGTGAAGAAGCTCACACGATCCGCGCAGTTCAACCCAGCCACGGAGTTCGTCAACGACAAACTCCTCGACGAACCCGCCGACAAGGCCACGAAGGACGCCTACGCAGAACGCGGTTTCATTCACGTGCCCGCGTCCGGCTCGCACGGCGGAGTCATCGCCACCGGCGGCATCCGCCGCGACGCCACTGTCGGCCTCGCCGCCCTTCGTCTTCTGTTCGCGGGCAAAGACGCGACGAAGACGCTCGCCCTGCGCCGGTATATTCTGGGTCTAGCACTGACCGCGTTCACACACAACCCATCCGGCTACCTGCGACAAGGCTGCCTGCTTGTTCTCGATCCGGACAAACCAGGCGAGTTCGTCGAAGTCCTTCCGACCGGCGAACGCAAGCCGGCGACGATCACGCACGAGACCGCCTTGAAGTATGCCACGGAGGCGGCGAAGGCGTTCGGGGTCGGCGAGAGCAAAACGGTGCTGTTCGACAAGGAGCGAGCCAAGAGGGACGTGAAAGGAGAGGCGGCCGATAGCGGCAACGTGAAAGGAACGATTACCGCCGTCGATGTGGGGGCCAAGAAGTTCACCATCGGCAGAGGCAACAAGAGGGTCGTAGTCTCAACCAAGGACGAGACCGCCTATTTCAAGGGCGAGACGGGATCGACGTTTGAAGCCGTGGTCGTGAAGGCCGCCACAGTCGAGGTGGAGATGGCAAACGGATTCGCGGTCAAGGTGACCGGGAATTGAGTCATCAACACGGAGATCCTCATGCCGACTCACTTGTGCCTCACCATCCGCTTCCTCCAACCTTATAGCCACGGCCGGGGCGACGGCGGAGAACCGGAATGGCCGCCGTCGCCGCTGCGAATGTTTCAGGCCCTCGTTGCAGCGGCCGCCGCCCGCCAGAACGAGCGGACCCGGCTGGAATTCGGCGCGCCTGCACTTCACTGGCTGGAACGCCAGGAACCGCCCACGATTGTTGCGGCGGTCGGAGTCCGGTCGGCCGTGAAGTACCGGCTATATGTACCCGACAATGTGGCCGATAAGGTCGCCAAGTCGTGGTCTGCGGGGCGCGAAGGGAGCATCGCCGATTTCCGCACTGAGAAGGATGTCCAACCCACCCACTTGATGGGGGAAGCCGTCTACTACCTCTTCCCGCTCCCCGACGGCAGCTGCCCGCACCTCGACGTACTCACCGCCGCCGCCCGCAGTATCACCCATCTCGGCTGGGGCGTGGACATGGTCGCCGCGAATGCGGGTGTCGTCTCCGAAAAGGAAGCCGCCAGGCTGCCCGGTGAGCGGTGGCGGCCGATGCAGGGCGATTCCGGAGACGGACTTCGTGTGCCGATCAACGGGACGCTGAATGACCTCGCAACCAAGCACACGGCGTTCCTGAATCGTCTTTCCGACGATGGCTTCAAACCAGTTCCGCCCCTGTCGGCGTACCGCGTGGTTGGCTACCGACGGGCTACCGACGCCGCCACGCGCCCGGTTGCCGCATTCGAGATCTGGAAACCGCTCCATGAAATCGCCGACTTGCCGGCGGGGAAAAGCAGGTTTCGCCCCTTCGACGCCGTCCGCCGGTTCGCTTATGTCGCCGGCATGGTCCGTCGGGCCGCCGCCGTTGCTGCCAAACAAGCCGGTTGGAAAGATGACCTCGTCGCCTCCTTCATCCTCGGTCACGGTGACGGCGACAGTGGGCAGGCGACGACCGACGACCGGTTGATGTTCATACCCCTGCCGAGCATCACGCCGCTCAAAGTCGAGAGCATCCGCCGCGTTCTCGTCGTCGGTCCGCCGGGGTCGGACATCGCCCGCATCCGACAATTCCTCTCCGGCGCCGAACTGATGGAAGAAGGCCGACCCGATCCCGTGGCCATGCTCTCATTCATCCCGCAGTCCGATAGGAACGTGTCGCACTACTACACCCCCTCGGCGCGCGTCTGGTCCACGGTGACGCCTGTGGTACTTCCCGGCTTCGACGACCCGGACGGCTTGAGGAAGAAGTTGAATGAACGCTGGAATGCGGAAGTTCAGAAGAAACGGCTGGATCGACTGGACCGGCGGACTCTCGATCTAATCAAGAGGGCGTTCAAGCAGGCCGGTTGCCCGACCGAGCTGGTCGAGGATGCCGAGCTAGAGTACCGCGAAGTCGGGTTCCGCGCCGGCGTGGATTTGGCCATGCGATATGAGCTGCCCCCCTTGAAGTTCCCTCGCTATCACATCCGCGTTCGTTTCCGGCATCCGATCCAAGGCCCGCTTGCCGTAGGGGCCGGGCGCTACCGCGGTCTCGGCGTCTTTGCCGCAGATGGACCGGGCTGAATCTGCGCCGCGCTTTATTCGAGCCGTGGGACTACGCCGACGCCCTGGACAACCAATCACTGCATTGGGAACGCAGCGAAGACCGCCGCCATGCCTACCAGTGGCACATGCCCAGCGGCGACCCGGGCCGCAAGAAGCGCGGCGGTATGCTCGGCGCCAACCGCCTGGCCCTCGAAGCCTGGCCGCTGTTCCCATCCTTCCCCGGCGACCGGCCGGATCGCGTGGCGACCCGTGGCTTCCAGGGCGACCGTGCCAGCAACACGTTTTGGACGTGGCCGCTGTGGCGTCGGCCGCTGACCAAGGACGCCGTTGCGTCGATCTTGGGGCTGCCCATCCTCCAGGAAAAAGAAATCGGCGCCAGGGCGATGGAAGACTGCGGCATATTCGCCGCGTTTCGCCTGCAGAGGATTCTGGTCGGCAAGACGCCGAATTTCACGATGGCGTCGGCCCTGGTCTGATGCACGAATTCCGTGGCGTCGGTTCTTTGACAATTCAGGAGATGCACCGTCCCCATCCTCCCCGGCGTCGCCGCCGTGGTCGAAACGGAGCGTCGTCATCCCGAGGTCTGCGGCGGCACGCATGTTCTTCCATCGGCACGCATAATCACCTTCACAGATCGCTTGTGATGTGCTAAGAAGCATTGACGCGGAAGAAAAGGCGTCTGGAACTGTGATTTGAGAGTTCCAGACGCCTTTTCTTCCGGACGCACTAAGAAGCATTGGGCGGAGGACGGGCCGGCCGGCCGCCGGAAGAAAAGGCGTCTGGAACTGTGATTTGAGAGTTCCAGA
>DATKHW010000972.1:0-2633 GCA_035546275.1 Gemmataceae bacterium | reverse complement strand
GACGAGATGTGGCGCCTTGGTCCATTGCAAATCGACGATGCCTCTTCCCGTTTCAAGAGGGGTCTGCGGAATCCACGCAAGCCGTGGGGGTGGTATAAGCCGCTACACGATCCGGAACTTCTCGTAGGGGGCGGGCCCGGCGCCGACTCCGAACTGACAATTGACTCTTCCAGTTCCAGCCGGATTAGGATGCGTTACGCCGCCATGAACGCGCAGAGGGAGAGTCGCGAAGAATGGTTTGGCTTTTCCTTTCCATTCTCCGGTTATTGAGCACGCAGCGCGAGCAAGTGTGGGGCTCTCGCACTTGCTTGCGCTGCGTGCTATTGGGTCCCTGTGTCCTGCAGCGTCGGCAGCACGCGAGGACGGCGGCCGATGGAGAAGGCCTCATCGATCCGGGCGACCTCGGCGTCGCTCAGCCGCAAGGCGGCGGCCGCGGCGTTTTCTCGGGCGTGTTCGGGGTTAGACGTGCTGGGGATCGCGAAGACCGACAGCCGCCTCGTCATAGAATGCAAGCCCGACCTGACGGGGCGTCGCGCGGCGCGCGGCGGAGATCTCCTGGAGCACGCGGCCGCCATCGGTGTGCGGGCCGGGGAAGTCGCCGTGGCCGAACGGGCTGTAAGCCGTCACGGCGACGCCGTGTGCCTCGCACCAGGGGAAGATGGCGTGTTCGATCGCGCGCTCGCGCAAATCATTTTATATGAGCCGAGCCTTCCCGCGTAGTGACCGCGATCCTGCATGGCCGCCGTGGATTCCGGTCAAAAAATAAGCCGCCGCCGCATCTCTCCTTGGCAGTATCCGCTGGTTCGTTCCTTCGCCACTGCGGGGCGAAGAAGGGACCATCCGCCGCGGCCTATAGCTGCTGCTCCGCCATCTCCAGCGCCCGCAGCAGGCCGCGCGCCTTGTTCAGCGTCTCCTCGCGCTCCTTGGCCGGTACGCTGTCGGCCACAATGCCGGCGCCGGCCTGCAGCCACGCCGTCTGGCCCTTGATGACCATCGTCCGCAGGGCGATGCACGTGTCCATGTTGCCGCTGAAATCGACGTAGCCGACCGCGCCGCCGTAGGGTCCCCGCCTTTGCGGCTCCAGCTCGTCGATGATTTCCATCGCCCGCACCTTCGGGGCGCCGCTCAGCGTCCCGGCCGGCAGGCACGACCGCAGCGCGTCGAACGCCGTTTTGCCCGGCTGCAACCGGCCCGTCACCGTGCTGCACAGGTGCATCACGTGGCTGTAGCGCTCCACCGTCATCACGTCGCTCAGCTGCACGCTGCCGTAACGAGCGACGCGGCCCACGTCGTTGCGGCCGAGGTCCACCAGCATGATGTGTTCCGCCCGCTCTTTCGGGTCGGCGATCAGCTCCGCCGCCAGGCGGTCGTCCTCCTCCTCGGTGCCGCCGCGCGGCCGGGTTCCCGCCAGCGGCCGGATCGTCACCCGGTCGCCCTCCACCCGCACCATGATCTCCGGCGAACTGCCCACCAGACAAAGCGGACCCGCCTTGAGGTAAAAGAGGAACGGGCTGGGATTGACGACGCGCAGGGTCCGGTAAATGTCGAACGGCCGGGCTTTCGTATCGGTCTGCAACCGTTGGCTGAGGACGATCTGAAAGGCGTCGCCGGCCTTGATGTACTCCTTGCACTGAGCCACGGCCGCCTCAAAGGCGGCTGGCTCGAAGTTGGATTGATACGGCCGGGTCACTTCGCCGATCGGCGCCACGTCGGTCAGCTGCAAATCGGCGA
The DNA here is from genome assembly GCA_035546275.1 of Gemmataceae bacterium. Lineage (GTDB taxonomy): Bacteria > Planctomycetota > Planctomycetia > Gemmatales > Gemmataceae > UBA4732. The sequence goes on along the minus strand of DATKHW010000972.1, from coordinate 902 downwards.
CGCCCTGCTGCAGCCGCTCGACAAGCCGATCGACGCGGTCGCAGGCTTGCTGATAGCACCGGCGCAGCTCGTCGCCGCCGACCCCTGACCCCTGACCCCTGACCCCTGGAATATGAGCATGGGCGACCGCGGCGACGGTCTTGTTAATGTGATCGAAGATGACCATGCGATCGTAGAAGGCGAAGCAGAGGTCGGGCAGGCCGCGGTCGTCGGGCGGCGGGTTCGGCAGCCGTTCGACGTAGCGCACGGCGTCATAGCCGGCGTAACCGACCGCGCCGCCGCTGAAGCGCGGCAGGCCGGGAACGTGCGGGGCGCGGTAAGCCGCCACCTTCTCCTCCAGCAGACGCAATGGATCGGGATGTTCCGATTCAACGGCTGGGCCGATCGCCGGCTGAAGGACGACGCGGTTGCCGAACGACTGGAAACGCAGGAACGGCCCGGAGCCGACGAAGCTATACCGGCCGAGCCGTTCGCCGCCGACGACGCTCTCGAACAGGAACGCCCATTCGCCCTCCTGAATCTTGCAGAAAGCGCTGACGGGCGTCAGCGTATCGCCGATGAGCTGGCGGTAGACCGGAACGAGACTGGCCTCGCGGGACAGCTCGACGAACTCGTCAAAAGTGGGACGATAGCGCATCGTTTTCCGTTGTCCATTGGGGGCGGCCGACTGTTTCCGTTCCCAGCGGTTCCATCCTATCGGCGATGGTAGGGTGGGTCGAGCGTCAGCGAGACCCACTGGCGCCGATTCCGTCCCTCCCGGTGGGTCTCATTCACGCTCGACCCACCCTGCGCCTAGGGTTTCTGGCCGGCCTTGACGCGGTCCAGCGCCTGGCGCGGCTTCGGGTCTTTCGGGTCGGCCAGGTCGCAGGCGTATTGCAGCTCCACGATCGCGTCCTTCTGCT
>DATKHW010000971.1:0-2627 GCA_035546275.1 Gemmataceae bacterium | reverse complement strand
TTCGTTGACCCAGTCATTTCCACTTCGCTTGAGCCAGAAGTCGATTTCCTCCTTCGACGATCCCATCATGAACTTGCCTGCCGGGATGAGTCGAAATTTCATGCCGATGCTGTTGACTGTCTCGACGGGAACGCCCAATTGCTTCGCCGACGCTTCCTGGGCCTCCTTGGCGTCGAACAAGGCGTCAGCCGCAGGCCTGGGCTGGTCTGCATCCTTTTTCGGCGGACCCAAACGGAACAGATGCGTCACCCCGGCGAATTCGGTTACGGCCAGGGCGATCACGGGAAGCAACAGAACGGCCGCCGCCACGGCCAGCCATTTCCGCCGCCCGGACCGCTGGGGCTTGCCACGGGGAATGCGGCTGTAATCCTTCAGCTTGGCGTTGGCCTTGAGCTGGGCCTCGCAGTCGGCGAGCACGTCGGCTGCTTCGCGGGCCGACTGGTAGCGCTCGCCCGGATCCTTCGCGTGCAGCTTGGCGATGATGTCGCACAGCCATTGCGGCGTCTCGGGGATGATCTCGCGGATGGCCCGCGGCTTGTCCTCGGCGACGCGCTTCAGCACGGCGACCGTCGTATTCGCCCGGAACGGCGGCCGGCCAGCGACCATCTGGTAGAGCACGCTGCCGAGGCTGAACAGGTCGGCCCGCTGGTCGAGCGTTTGCCCCTGGGCCTGCTCGGGGGCCATGTACATCGGCGTGCCGGCGATGATCCCGCTCTGCGAGATGCTGGCGTCGTCGGCCGCCCGCGCCAGCCCGAAGTCGGTAATCTTCACCTTGTGCTGACCGCCCTCGAGGAGCACATTGCCCGGCTTGATGTCGCGATGGATCAGGTCCGTCGCATGGGCAGCGGCCAATCCCTCAGCGATTTGCCGGCCGATGCGCAGCACTTCCGGCACGTCGAGCGGGCCGGTGCGGTCGAGCGTCTGCTGGAGCGTCTCGCCGGGGATGAACTCCCTCGCCCGGTAGGGCAAGGGCTGCGCGGCAACCTCGTAGACCTGCACCACGTTCTCATGGCGGACCTGGGCGGAGGAGCGGGCCTCGCGCAGAAAGCGCTTCCGCGCCGGCGACGTGGCGGCCAGCTGCGGGGCCATGACCTTCAAGGCCACCACGCGCTGCAGCGTCTCGTCGAACGCCCGGAAGACGATGCCGAAGCCGCCCTTGCCGAGGATTTGCAGCACTTCGTAATGCCCGAGTCGACCGAGGGAATCCGGCCGCTTCGGCGGCGCCAGGAACGTGAGCGGCTCCTCATCGGCGTCCGTCGTGGGCGATCCGTGGCCTGCCGGCGCATCGTCCGGCGTGCGGGACACGGCTTCCGTGGCGGCGGGGTCCGCGCCGGGCGCGACGGCGGGGTTCCCATTCGCGGCGAAGTCCTGCGTGGCGCCGCGGCCGGGGTCGGCCAACACGGCCGCGGGGGCGCCCAGGAAGCTGCCAGCCGGGTCATGGGATCGAAGCAGCGCCTCGACGCGGGCGCGGAGGTCGGCGTCGCCCCCGCAGACTTTGTCCAGGTAGCCCGTGCGGGCTGCCTCGTCCGGCAGCTCGGCGGCTTTCAGGAAGATCTCTTTCACGCGCTTCGGGTCGATGGCCATGGCGCACTCCGGGTTTGAGTTCACCCATACAATGCGAGAACCGACGCCGTTTGTCTCACCAAAAAAAAGGATGAGGGATGAGGGATGAAGGATGAAGAAAAACCGGTCTTGATTCATGCTTCATGCTTCATCCTTCATCCTTTCTGAGTGCGTCCCGCAGCCAGGCGCGGGCGTAGGTCCAGTGGCGGTAGGCCGTGGCGCGAGACAGGCCGAGCGCGGCGGCCGCATCCTCGATCGACAGCCCGGCGAAGTGACGCAGCTCGACCACCCGCGCGGCGACCGGGTCCTCGGCGGCAAGCTGGGTGAGGGCTTCGTCCAGAGCGAGCAGTTGTTCGTCGGCGACCTCGGGCCTGGCCGGAACGTCGGGCAGCTCGACCCGTCGGCGGCGGCCGCCGTGCTTCTCGGTTCGCTTTCGGCGGCCGGCGTCCACCAGGATGCGGCGCATGGCTTCCGCGGCGGCCGCGAAGAAGTGGCCGCGGCTGTGCCAGCGGGGTTCCTCCCCCCGCTCACGCAGGGGGCTCGCCACGAGCCGCAGATAGGCCTCGTGGACGAGGGCGGTCGCGTTCAGGGTGTTGCCGGGCGCCTCCTGGGCCAGCCGGGCGGCCGCCAGCTTCCGCAACTCCTCGTACACGAGCGGCAGCAACTGCCCGGCGGCGCGGCCGTCGCCCTGGGCGAGGTCGGATAGGATCTGCGTGACTTCGTTCATCGGCGCGCTCTCGAAGACGCGAGTGCGGTGCGGTCCAAGTCGATTCTCTCTCACGGCGACTGCCGATGAGTTTACCACCCCCATGGGCAGAAATCCTCTCATACAATGAACGCCGGCTGAAATTGCCGGCCGGCCCTTCGCCCTGGCGCGCCTACCCTCCCCACCGTGAGACCCCTCCCATGCCGAACCCACCCGCTTCCACCAACCCCGACCGTCGTGAAATCCTCGGCGCCATGGGCCTCGCCGCCGCCGGCGGCCTGATGATCGCCGGCGCCGTCTCGGCCGATCCCGCCGGCGTCGAGGACCGCGGCGCCAACATCAAGATGACCCGCCTCCG
>DATKHW010000970.1:0-12072 GCA_035546275.1 Gemmataceae bacterium | reverse complement strand
CGCAGCGGCAAGGTGATCCCGCAGCTGAAGGACCGCATCGGCACGCTGGTGCAGACGCATTATCCGCTCGACCGGGTCGTCGGCATCGAGATCATGGAGCAAGAGGCCGGACTCGACCTCGGCGGCGAATATCCCGTGCTGGTGCCCCCGTTCATGAAAGAAGTCATCGAGCAGATCAGCATCTGCGCCCGCAAATCGAAGTACATCGACCACCAATCCGGCGTCAGCGCCCGCTTTTCGATCGCCAATTACCGGACGATGGTCGCCAGCGCTCGCCATCGCGGCGTCCGCCTCGGCGAGAAGCCGGCCGTGCCGCGCATCAGCGACCTGGGGCATATCATTTCTTCGTCGCTAGGCAAGCTGGAGCTGGACATGATGGGCAGCCAGCAGATGTCGGAGCGGCAGGTGGTCGAGGCGGTGACGGCGGAGGCGATTCGCGCGGTTTTCGAGGAATACGTGGAAAAGACAGGGCTGGACGAGATCGCGCAGGTGTTCGGCAAGGGGGTGAAGATCGAGGTGGGCGACCTGTTGCCGTCGTCGCACTACGCGGAGCGGCTCAAGCGCGTCCCGAAGGCGTGGGAGAAAGCGTTCGAGGTGAACCCGAGCAACAGTGAGGCGGTGCGCGCCTCGTGCATCGAGTTTGTGCTGGCGGGGCTATACGCCAGCGACCGGATCAGCCGGTCGCAGCGGCACGGGCGGATCACTTACGAAATCAGGTAAAAAGAGTGTCACGCACAGACGCAAAGGCGCAAAGAGCCGCGGAAGAAGAAAGGCAGGCTTCCAGCGGAACGCACCCCCGAACCCTGGCTTCTGTCTTCTTTGCAGCTTTGCGCCTTTGCGTCTTTGCGTGAGATTCTTTGCATAGGATGATTTGATGAGCACCAAGCGCGACCTCGGCGGCGTCATCCACACCTACCAGAAATTCGACCCAGTCGAATTTCCCAGCCCGACGGCGCCTCCGCCGGACATGGTGACGCCGGCTTTCGAGCATTTCCTCCAATACGGCAACACGCGCCGGCTAACCGAAGAGGAGCTGGCCCGGGCCGTGCGCATTGACCCCAGCCAGATCCGCGGACTCGGCCCGAGCCTGGACTATTTGCGGGCCATGCTGGAGGAACGCAAGCGCAAAATCCTCCAGACCTACGAAACCGGCCAAGTCCAGGCGGAGGCACATCAGAACTTCCACGGTCAGGCCGAGCAGACCAAGCCGCCGGCCAAGCTCACGCGGCCGTTTCAGGAAGCGGTGCGTGAAGAACAGTTGCACGACCTCGAACAGCTCTGGTACCGCGCCGGCGACGATCATGGGCCGTTCGCGCGCCAGCTGATGAAACTGATCGAACGCCTCGGCGAGAAGTACCAGGTCGATGAATTGGCCGCCAAGTACGAGTTCACCGGCCGGACGCCGATGGACGTGCCGGCGGCCCTGGAAATCAAGAAAGAGCTGGAAGCGATCGACAAACTCCTCAAACAGCTGGAGGAAGCGGCGAAGACGGCCCAGATCGGGATCATCGACTTGGAGGAGCTGGCCCAGTTCGCGGAGCCGGGCGACATCGAACAGCTGGCCCACTTGCAGGAGCAGATCAACGAGTACCTGCGGCAGATTCGCGAGCAGCAGGGCATCGAGGAGGGCAAGCGCGGCTTCCAGATGACGCCGCGGGCATACAAGCTGTTTCAGTCGAAACTGCTGACGCGAATCTTCGAGCAGATGCAGGCTTCGCGCTCCGGTCGGCACCAGGGGCCGATCGTCGGTGAGGGCGCCACCGAAATGCAGAAGACGCGGCCGTATGAATTCGGCGACTCCGTCACGCACATGGACATCCCGGCCACGTTCGTCAACGCGCTGCTGCGCAGCGGCCCCGGCCTGCCGGTGCGCCTCAAGACCGAAGACATCGTCATCCACAAGACGCGCAACAATCCGAAATGCGCCTCGGCCGTGCTGCTGGACATGAGTGGTTCGATGGGACATGGCGGCCAGTACGTAAACGTCAAGCGCATGGGCCTCGCCCTTGACGGCTTGATCCGCAGCGAATATCCCGGTGATTTCCTGCAATTCATTGAGATGTACACCTTCGCGAAGCCGCGCCACATCTCGGACATCCCGATGCTGATGCCGAAGCCGGTGACAATCCGAAGCTACGTTGTGCGCCTCAAGGCCGATATGAGCGATCCGAATACCAGCGAAGGGGAAATCCCGCCGCACTTCACGAACATCCAGCATGGACTGCAACTCGCCCGGAAGTTTCTGTCGGCGCAGGACACTCCCAATCGGCAGATTATGCTCATCACCGACGGCTTGCCCACCGCCCACTTTGAAGGCGAATGGCTATATCTGCTCTACCCACCGGACCCACGGACCGAGAATGCCACGCTGCGCGAGGCCCAACTTTGCTCCCGCGAAGGGATCACCATCAACATCTTCCTGTTGGCGAACTGGAACCAGTCGGAAGAAGACGTGCGCTTCGCTTACCGCGTGGCGGAATCCACGAAGGGCCGCGTTTTTTTCACGGCGGGCAACGAACTGGACCGCTATGTCGTCTGGGACTACATCGCCCGGCGCAAGCAGATTATTTCGTAAGCCGCCCCTGTTGTTTCCAGAGGTGCAGCGTCAGGCGTGCCATCGAATCCTGGTCCTGATACACGCCCTCCAGACGGTCGCCGTCGCACTGGGCCTCGACGCTGGCATGGCCGACCAGGTCGCGCGGCTCCTGCTCCCGAAGGACCCGCGTGAAGCCCCACCGGGCCTTCCCACCCTGGACGGTCCCCTCGATTTCCCATTGGTAAGCGCCTGCCTCGGTAGCGTATATGCCGCGAAAGCGCGCCCCGTCGCGCTCAGCGACGACGACGTGCACGTCGCCGTCGTCGTGATCTCCCACCGGGATCCAGCGAAAGGCCCCGTCCCATTCGCTCCCAGCCTGGAAGGCGTCGGCCGCGGGCGCTGCCGCGCCGGGTCCACTCGCTGGGGGCGGCGCCACAGTTGGGCGCGGCCGTGCGAGCCAGAGCGCCGTGGCCAGCGCGATTGCGGCTGCGAGGACGGCCAGCAGCCAGACCAAGAGGCCATTCCGCCGCATGCGGGGAGGGGGGGCCGCGGCCGGCTCCAGGCGCCCTTCCAGGGCGTCGGCGAGCGCCTCCAGGGAAGCGAAACGAGCCTTGGGGTCTTTCGCCATCGCGGTCAGGCAGACGCGCTCCAGCCGCCGGTCGAGATCCGGGCGGAAGTGCGACGGCGGCGCCGGCTCGCGCAAGAGGACCTGCGTCAGCACCTCGTGGGCGTCTCCCAGGAAAGGGAGCCGGCCGGTAAGCATCTCGTAGAGCATTACGCCCAGGCTGTACACATCGCAGGCCGGCCCCGCGTCGGCGACGCCGCGGATCTGCTCGGGCGCTGCGTAGGCCGGAGTGCCGATGAGGACGCCGGGGACAGTCGTCCGCGCGTCAAGAGGGCCAGCGCGGCGCGCCAAGCCGAAGTCCATGACCACCGGCTCGCCGCGCTCGTTGACCATGACGTTGGCCGGCTTCAGGTCGCGATGGATCACGCCGGCCTGGTGCGCGGCGTGGACCGCTCGCGCGACAAGCACCGCCAGCCGGACGGCCGTCGTTTCGGGCAACGGGCCTTCCCGCCGCAGCAGCGCGGACAACGGTTCTCCGCGAATCACCGGCATGGTCAAGAAGTGGAAGCCGTCCGTGGCGCCGTGGTCGTAGACCGGGCACAGGTTGGGGTGCGTGAAGGCGGCGGCGATGCGGGCTTCGCGGAGGAAGCGCGCGGCGCGTTCCGGTTCGTTCTCTCCGAAACGCGAAATCTTGAGGGCGACGCGGCGGTCCAGGTGCGTGTCGTGGGCCAGGTAGACCACCCCCATGCCGCCGCGGCCCAGCTGCTCGAACAGGCGGTAGCGGCCGAACGCGTCGGAAGGGGCCGGCCCGAGGAACGAGCTGGGCGCCGCGGCCGGCGTTTCCGGACAGCCGGAAGGCGGCGGCATGGACTCAGCGCCCGACTGCGCGGCCATCGCTCGGTGCAGCTCGATTTGATCCTTAAGCACCCCGGAATATGCATGAAAGCGGCCCTCGTACTCCGGCGCGTCGGGTTGGTCGCCGAGTCGTTCGCGGATGAGGAACTCGTTGAAGATCAGGTCGAGAGCGCATTCCGGGTCGCCGGCCACGTCCGGGCGCCGCCCCAGATATTCCTCCACAAGGATGCGTTCTCCGGCCTGCCAGCGCTCGCGCTGGTCGATGCGCAGCGCCGCGGCCGCCTCGGCGGCGGTCAGGGGCCCGGCGGACGCGAAAAAGGCGTCCAGGTCCGGGCGGCCGCCCTCGCGCCACAGCCGCCAGAGCTGATCGGCTGCGCGGACGTCGGACTTCACGGCGCCGGGTTCATGCATGGCTCAATCCGTTCCAACGCGGCCGGCGGCGCTCAGGCGCCGTCTTCCTCGTCCAATCCCAGCTGGCGGGCGACGCGATCGACGGCCCGCGAGAGTTGCATCCGCCGAGCCTTGGCCGTGCCGCCGAACCGCACGGCCACGTCGTCCCACGAGGCGCCGTGGGCGCGGAGGTCGGCGATCCGGCGTTCGTCCTCGGTCAGCGACTCGCGGAACCGGGCCAGCAGCTCCCGCCCCGCGACCACTTCGCTCGGGGTCGGCTCCCCGGACGCCGCCCGGTCCAGCGCCTCCGCCCCATCGGCGGCGATGCGGCGCACGTCGCGGCGCAGGCGGTGCTGCCGGCGCGCGGCCGACGCCAGCTTGTTGCGCGCCATGCGCACTAGCAAGCCGACCAGTTGGCCCGGAAGGTTCAGATCGTACTCGCCTGCGGCGGTGCGGACAAAGAAGCTGGCCAGCACCGACTGGCAAACGTCCATCGAATCGAAGAGGCGGCCCAGCCGGCGATCCTCAAGCTGCAGCCGTACCTCGCGGCGGATAAGCGGCTCATAGCGCCGAACCAGGTCGGCGGCGGCCTGTTCGTCGCCGGCCCGGACGCGGCGGATGAAGTCCGCGAAGGTGCTGTCGTCGGACATGGCGGAGTCCCCGATTCCGTCCTGCGCTCCTCCCTTTTACCAGATGGGCGCCGTACATGGCAATGAACCCCCGGATCTTGTTCCGTGAAAAAATCCGTGAGGCGATGTGCCTTTTGCACTGGGACGGCGATCAAGAGTGTGTGGGGCGCCGGTGGGCCGAGGCCTGAACGCCGGAACGGGCCCCTGGCGCCCCCCCCGAACCGATGAGGCGATCTCATGAAAGCTACGGTCGAAATGACTTTTTTGGAGAGCAGCGGCAGCCTGACCATCAACTTCCGGTCGATCCCAAGGACGCCGCTGCAAACCACGGCTCAGATGAAACAGGTGCAGGACCGTCCCGTCCCCTTCGGGCAGTACCAGCGCCATTCTATGTCCCTTATCGCTCAGAGGCGAAGGACCGGGCTGCTCGGCCGTTCGGAATGGACCTTCGGCCTGATCGCGCCCGCCGACTGGGACGGCAAGGGGTCCAAACCGGGCGGCATGTTCGACCTGTCCCTGGCGGGAGCCCGCAAAACCGACGCCCGGTCGTTTCTTGATGTGCTAACGCTCCCGGGGGACGTGGAAGCCTTGGCGCCGATTTTCGACGATCCCGAGTCGGACGTGACGCTCTTCTATAAAAACTATCCCTGACCGCACCCGAAAAGGCGCCCTTGCGTTTACGGCGATGAGGAGGCGGGGCTTCAACCGTCAAGAAAGCGAGACGGCCCATGATCATCCGCGACGCGTCGTTCGAGAACATCGTCATCGACGACTCCGGGTCGTTCGATTCGAGCTATGCAACGGAAGTGGCCGCCCTGCTGGCGACGTTGCGAAAGAGCTGGACCGGCTGGGCGGCCCTGCGGGCCGTCTACGACCGGCGCAAGAACAAGCGCAAGGAGGACCAGGAGTTGCGGATTGTGCCCTTCACCGCGAAGGACCGGAAGGAGAACCCGACGGCCGCGGCCTTCGCCGCGGCCAAGAACTGGACGAACGCGACGGCCCGTTACTCCGCCGGCTACCAGTGCGGCGGGGTGGACGATCCGGCGACGCCGCGGGACGACCGCTACGACGTGACAGGGGTTCAGGGGACAGGGGTCGGCAGCAGCTCCTTCATTCACTTCAACCCCCGCGACGGCAAGCGCCCCGACTGCACCCTGCTACACGAGCTTGTTCATGCCGTTCGCCAGATGGCCGGCGCTTCGGACTGCGTCCCGATGGAAAACTTCCTCCGCAACTACGACACCGAGGAGGAGTTCTACTCGGACGTCGTGACGAACACCTACCTGTCGGAACGGGGAGAAGACGATCAGATCCGGTTCGGCCACCGCCAGGAAAAGACGATGGAGGTCTTCCTCGCCTGGGATCCGCTGCTGCCCGAAAACCCCCCGACGCCGGCCGGCCTGCTCAACCACCCTGCGCTGGGCAAGCCGGTGCGCCGTCTGCTGTTCAAGATGACGGCGGACACGGACGACATGTGCAAAAACATCGCCTACAAGGTGCGCCCCACCGCGAAGTGGAACCTGCTGCGGGAGTACATGGACAACCCGGCCAAGTACCCGATGTACTGACGGCGGAACGGCAGCCGCGACTCTTCCCCGAAAGCGAGGCCTCCATGAAGCGCGACATTTCATTCGAGAACATCGTCATCGACAGCGGGATTAACGCACCCAACGTTTATGCCCCCATCATCCCCGACCCGGCCTACGAAACAGCCGTCGCCGAACTCCTGGCGACGCTGCGCAAGACTTGGACGGGCTGGGCGGTCCTGCGGGCCCTCTATGACCGGCGCAAGAATAGGCGCAAGGAAGACCAGGACGTATGGATCGTGCCCTTTTCGGCCCAGGACCGACAGGACCAGCCGACGGCGATGGCGTTCACGCGCGCCGTGAACGACGCGGACGCAACGGCGCGCTACCAACAGGGCTACAGGGGTGGGACTGACGACCCGAAGACGCGGCGCGACGATCGCTACGACCGGGCGCCTTACCAGGGGACGGGCGTGGGCAGCAGCTCCGTTATTCACTTTAACCCCCGAGGCTACCAGCGGCCGGACTGCGCCCTGCTTCACGAGCTAGTTCACGCTGTTCGGAATATGAGCGGCGTGCGCGATCGGATCCCGACGGAGCACGCGCTCTACTACTACGACAATCAAGAGGAGTTCTATCCCGACGTCGTGGAGATCGCCTACCTGTCGGAGCGCGGCGAGGAGGACCAAATCCGGTTCGGCCACAGCAAGCACAAAACGATGGAAGAATTCCTGCGGGCGCCAATCGGGGCAGGGGTTTTCGCCTACGCCGACGCCCCTCTCACTCCCGCCGGACTTCTCACGCACATGACGCTGGCCAAGCCGATCCGCCGCCTGCTCTTTAAGATGACGACGGAAACCGCCGACATGTGCGAAAACATCGCTTACAAGGTGCGGGTGACGGCGAGTTGGAACCTGCTGCGGGAGTACATGAGTAATCCGGCCAAGTACCCCATATTCTGAAATAGAGGCCGGCCCAAGGGCCCGGCCGCCCGGCCGTGGCGGACGAAACCACCCCCAACGCCCATAATGACAACACCCACCCCCCGCGCGACGCGGGGGGCGGGTGTTTCGCCGCGCCATCACGGGAACTCTTGCCAGAAAGGACTACCGGCGATGACCACCACCGCCACGGCGGACGGGGCCGTTCAACCCGCCAGCAGCGCCGCCGGCGTCGCCTGGGACCTCGGCGACCTCTACGCCGGCCTGGACGACCCGAAAATCGACCACGATTTGCAAACCGCCCTGCAGCGCGCCCGGGTCTTCGAGGCGGCTTATCGCGGCAAGATCAACGCGCCGGGCGGCCCAACCGTCGATCTGCTCGCCGCCGCCATGACGGAGCTGGAAACTCTATCGGAGCAGCGCGACAAACCGCTGGTCTACGCCAGCCTTATGCACTCCGCCAAGAGCGACGACCCGGCGCGCGGCGCCTTGATGTCCCGAACCCAGCAGCAGGCCGTGGCCGTCAATCAATATTTGATCTTCTTCGACCTGGAATGGGTCCATCTGCAAGACGAGGTCGCCAGGCCGCTCATCGACGCTCCGGCCATCGCCCGCTATCGCCACTATCTCGACCAGAAACGGGCCTGGCGGCCGCATTTCCTCAGCGAGCCGGAAGAGAAGATCCACGACGAAAAGTCGATCACCGGCCGCGCCGCCTTCGGCCGGCTGTTCGAAGAAACAGTGTCGTCCATCGAATGCCCCATCAAGGTCGGCCGCAAGACCGAACCCCTGAGCCTGCAACTGACGCTGGCGAAGCTCTACGATCCCGATCGCAAGCTGCGCAAAGCGGCGGCGGAGGGGCTGACGCACGGCTTGCAGAAAAACGCCCGCTTGCTCACGTTCATCTTCAACAACATTGTCCTGGACCACCAAACCGACTGCCGGCTGAGGAAATTCCCCGACCCGATGGCCTCGCGCCACCTCGCCAACGAGATTAAACCGGAGGTGGTGGAAGCCCTGATAACGGCCGCCGAGCGGCATCAAAAAATCGTCCAGCGCTACTATCGCCTCAAGGCACGGCTGCTGGGTGTTCGGACCCTGTACGATTACGACCGCTACGCCCCGCTGTTCCCCGATATGCCGACCTGCGACTGGCCGACCGGCCGGCGCATCGTCGAGGAGAGCTACGAGGCGTTCAGCCCGAAGGCCGGCGCGATCGTCCGCGAGTTCTTCGATAAACACTGGATCGACGCCGAGCCGCGGCCCGGCAAGCGCACCGGAGCCTTCAGCAGCAGCGCGGTGCCGAGCGTCCACCCCTACATCCTCATGAACTACACCGACAAGCTGCGCGACGTGATGACGCTGGCCCACGAGCTAGGCCACGGGCTGCATCAATACCTGTCGCGGCCGGTCGGCTATTTCCAGTGCGATACGCCGCTGACCACGGCGGAGACGGCCAGCGTCTTCGGCGAAATGCTGACGTTCCGCCGCTTGCAGGAGCTGTTCCCCGAACCGCGGACCCGCCTGGCGATGCTATGCAGCAAGATCGAGGACGGCTTCGCCACGGTGTTCCGCCAGGTAGTGCTGACGCGCTTCGAGCAGACCTTGCACAAGGCACGGCAGGAGCGCGGCGAATTGACGATGGAACAGATCAACGAACTCTGGATGGCGGCGAATCAGCCGATGTACGGCAAGGCGGTGAAGCTGACCGACGGCTACGCTTGGTGGTGGCTTTACATCGGCCATTTCATTCGCTCGCCGTTCTACTGCTACGCCTATGCGTTCGGCGAGCTGCTGGTGCTGGCGCTGATCGAGATGTACCGGCGCGAGGGCGAGGCGTTTGTCCCGCGCTACCTGGAGCTGCTGGCGTCGGGCGGCTCGGACACGCCGGACGCGCTCCTGGCGAAGCTGGGTGTGGATGTGACCGACCCCGGATTCTGGGAATTGGGGCTTAAGCTGCTGGGCGGCATGGTGGGACAGGCGGAGGAACTCGCCGCCCAGCTTGAGCCGAGCGCCGAGGAAACCTCGGCGCCGGCGGTCGATGCAGGCGCCTCATGATCGCTGTCGAAAACCTTTGCGTCCGCGCCGGCGCCTTCCGCCTGGACGGCGTTTCGTTCACGGTCGGCCCCGGCGAATACGCCGCCCTGATGGGCAAAACCGGATCGGGAAAGACCACGATTCTCGAAGCCATCTGCGGGCTGCGGCCGTTGCAGCAGGGCCGCGTCATCCTCCTCGGCCATGATGCGACGAGCCTCCGGCCAGCCGACCGCGGCGTCGGCTATGTCCCGCAGGACCTCGCTCTATTTCCGACCCTGACGGTGCGCGATCACATCGCCTTCGCCCTGGACGTGCGGGGCTGGGACAGCGACGCGATCGGCCGGCGCGTCGGCGAGCTGAGTAAGATGCTCGGCCTGGGCGCCCTGATCGACCGCAAGCCGCACGGCCTGAGCGGCGGCGAGGCCCAGCGCGTGGCGTTGGGGCGGGCGCTGTCGTTTGGATCGCGCGTGCTGCTGCTGGACGAGCCCCTGGCCGCCCTCGATGACGAGACGCGCACGGAGATGTACACTCTTCTGCGATCGGTGCAGCGGCGGACCGGCGTAACCGCGCTGCACATCACGCACAGCTTATCGGAAGCCAAGGCGCTGGCGGATCGCATTTTGCTGCTGAAAGACGGCGCCGTCGTGGAACGGCCGGCGTTGGACTGATTGGGGACAGGCCGTGAACGTGACGGTACGGTACATGGCGCAGCTGCGACAGGCGGCCGGCGTTGGCGTTGAGCAAATCGAACTGAACCGGCCGTGTTCCGTCGGCGATCTCATGAGACATGTGGCGGATCGCCGAGGGGGCCAATTTCGCGATCTGATGTTGGACGCCGAGGGACAGATTCGGCCGGCCGTGCTGCTGTTCATCGGGGACGAGCAGGTCGCAGCCGATCGGCCGGCGCTGCGGGACGGCGACGTGGCGACCGTGCTGACGCCCATGGCCGGGGGGTGACGACCGATGGCCGAAGCGCAGCCCCTGACCGGCCCCGAAAGGGCCCGCTACGAATGGCAGCTGTGGACCCCTGGTTTCGGCGAGGCGGGTCAGCGGCGGCTCAAGGGCGCCTCGGTGCTTGTGACGCGCTGCGGCGGCGTCGGCGGACCGGTGGCGTATGAGCTGGCCGCAGCCGGCGTGGGTCGGCTGGTCCTGGCGCATGCCGGGAATGTACGGCCCAACGACCTGAACCGCCAGCTTCTGATGACGGAGGAAAGCGTCGGTCGGCCGCGCATGGAAATCGCTCCGCGGCGCCTGCATGAGCTGAATCCGCACGTCGAGGTGGAAGCCGTGGCCGAAAACGTCACGGAGGAGAACGTCGCCGCCCTGGTCGGCCGGGTCGATCTGGTCGCCGTCTGCGCCCCGCTGTTCCGCGAGCGGCTGCTGCTCAACCGCGAAGCGGTACGGCAAAACAAGCCGCTCGTCGATTGCGCCATGTACGATCTGGAAGCGCAGGTAACCGTCGTGCTTCCGGGACGGACGCCCTGTTTGGCGTGCCTTTATCCGGCGGAGCCGGCGGGCTGGCGGCGCGAGTTTCCGGTCTTCGGGGCGACGGCCGGCGCCATCGGCTGCCTCGGTGCGATGGAAGCGATAAAGGTGCTGACCGGCCTGGGCCAGCCGCTGTACGGCAAGATGCTGCTGTGCGATTTGCGCGACATGACGTTTCGCCAGACGGTGCTGAAACGGCGGGCGGATTGCCCCGTGTGCGGGGCCGGTCTGTCCCTGGCCTGACCCGACCCGATGAGGCAAGTCTTGTTCGGACCGTCAGGTCCGTTATAATTCCACCATGCGAATGATTCATCCGATCTTCCTCAGTTAGGGCTTCCGCCACTTCCCGTGGGGCCATTCGCGACCGCGAATGGCCGTGATGCTCTTTTCCCTAATCCAACGCAACGGGATGCTGCGCGATTCGCACCGTCGTCTAAATACGGCGATTGGGCGCCGGTGCGCAGGGAGGAACACCGGATGAATCCCAAGAAACAGAAGATGAAAGACCGTCGGCGCGGCCGAAAGCTGGCGGAACAAGCGTGGGAGGCCGCCCATGCGGGCAACCTCGACCTCGCCGAGAAGATCGTTCGCCGGGCCGTCGCTGCCCAGCCGGAGAATCCAGTTCTTTGGACCGATCAAGGCGCGATCCTCGCTCTGCGTCACAAGGAGGTCGAAGCGGCCGCAGCTTTTTGGACCGCCCTCAGCCTCGCCCCAACTTTCGCCGAGCCGTATGCGCAACTGGCAACCCTGCGCGTGCGGCAGGGTTTCATCGGCGAGGCGGTCGCCTTGCAAACACAGGCCGTCCAGTATGCCCCGCAGAATGCGGCTTACGCCGAACGGCTGGCGGCGTACCGGTCGCTGGCAAGCCAAGGGGAAGTGGGAACCGCGGGCATGACGGCGCCGGCCGTGATCCTGCCCGTCAATAGCCCGTCCGGCGATTGGGCCCATCGGTTGGCTCAATGCGACTGGCCCGCCGTCGCCGACCGCCTAACCCGTGACGGCTGCGCCCTGATTCCGGCGCTGGTTGACGCCCCCACCTGCGAACACCTTCGCGAGCTGTTCCACGATGACGCGCGGTTCGCCAAGACGGTCGAGATGGATCGGCCGG
>DATKHW010000969.1:0-13046 GCA_035546275.1 Gemmataceae bacterium | reverse complement strand
CACCGCTTGGGATCGGTGGGTCTCGAAGACTCGACCCACCCTACACCCTCGGTCCGATCCGTTAGGCAGAGCCTAGACGACCAGGAAAGCGATCACGACCAGCAGGCCGGCGAAGAGCAGCACCGATCCGGCGACGAGGCCCGCCGACCAGCCTCTGGGAATGAGCCGGCCTTCCAGGGGTTTCAGGCCGTCGAAGAGGTTGTCCAGGAAGCGTTCCATGATGATCGGCCTCGGCGTGGCGACAGGGACACTCAACCGATAGCACGCGAACGGCCGATCGGCAAATGCGCTCATCTCGCGGAAACCCCGCCGAACCATTCCAGCACCTTCCGCGTCGTCTCCATCGGCAGCCCCACCACGTTGCTGACGCTCCCCTCTAACACCTGCACATACGGATCGTCTTTCTCCTGAATGGCATAGGCGCCCGCGCAGCCCTGCCAGATGCGCGTGGCCAGGTAGGCGTCGATTTCCGCCTCGGTCAAGGATGCGAAGGCCACGCGCGACCGTTCCTGCCAGCAGACCTGCATGTCGTCGGGCCGCCGCCACACGACGACGCCGGTCCACAATTCGTGTTCGCGCCCGGCCAGGGTGCGGAGGATGCGGCGGGCGTCGGCTTCGTCGGCCGGCTTGAGGATGGGGCCGGCGTCGATCCAGCCGATGGAGTCGGCGGCCAGCACCAGGCCGGCGTCGATCCGCGGGGCGACGGCCGCCGCCTTCATCCAGGCCACCGTGGCCGTGAACGATCGCGGGTCGGAAAAGCCGGTCTCCGGCTCGTCCACGCCGGACGGCACGACCTCGAAGGCGTAGCCGGCTCGCTCCAGCAATTCGCGCCGGCCCCAGGAGCCGCTGGCCAGGATCAGGCGGCGCGGCGTCGGATCTGCCATGTCTGCAAAACCTCTTCCAGGCCCGGCCACAGCCGATCCGGCGTCAGCTCCGCCATGCACTCCATCCGGCCGCAGCGCCGCCGCCGGCTGCCCTGGCACCAAACGCGGCTCTCGACGGCGCCTGTTGCGGCGCCATACGGCCCGGTCAGTCGGACGCTGGTGCAAGTATAGGGGGCGACGACGGGCCGGCCCAGCGCCGCGGCCAAGTGCAGCGGCCCCGTGTCGTTGGCGACGACGGCGTCGGCCGCTTCCAGCACGGCCGCCAATTGCGGCAGCGTGGTCCGCCCGGCCAGGTTGCACGTCGGCCCCGCCAGACCCGCGGCCGCAGTCGCTGACAGCGGCGTGTCACCGGCGCCGCCGACGAACAGCGCCGCGCCGCCGAAGCGCTGCTGCGCTCGCCGCAGCAGGCTGGCGAAATGCTCCGGCGGCCAGCGCTTGGTCGCCCACCGCGCCCCGACGGCGACGGCCAACCACGGCCGCGGCAATCCCGCCAGCTGCTCCGCCGCCCATCGCCGCGCTTCGGCGTCAATCGGGATGCGAAATACCTTGGGATCATCGGCCGCCCCGAAGGCTTCGGCGATGAGCCAGAGGCGATCCACCGCGTGCAGCGCCGCGCCGGCCGGCGCCCGCACCACGTCGGTATAGAACCGGGCCGCTCCCTCACGCGCGGCGCCGAGACCGACGCGCCGGCTCGCTCCGCTGAGGAAAGCAAGGAGACCGGTGCGGAAGAGGCCCTGCAAATCGACGACGAGGTCAGGCCGCAGCCGTCGCAGCTGGACCGTCAGCTCAACGAACGATCGTGCGGCGCCCAGCAAACCGCCGCGCCGGCCGCTGCGATCGAAGGTCAGCACGTCGTCGAGGTCGGGATGCCCGCGAAGCAGGTCGGCGTAGGCGAGGTTGACGACCCAATGGATGCGAGCGTGGGGAAAGCGGCGGCGCAGGGCGGTGAGGACGGGCAGGCTGTGAACGATATCGCCGAGCGCGCTCGGTTTGAGCAGCGCAATCCGGCGGGCGTCGAGACGGGCGGGCGGCGGGAGAAGACGGCTATTGGCCGGCGGCATGACGCCATTCCACTTCCTGGGCCAGGCGGTTCCGGCCGTCCCGCCGGGCGCGGAGCTTCACTTGCATCATCCATGCATCGGAGAGATCGAGGGTCATCTTCACGCGGGCATATTGCTGGTTTTCCAACATTGTGTCAAGGCTTGGCGTGACAAGATCGACGACATCCCCTTATGCCTTCCTCGCCGGCCGCTTTTTGATTGACCGGCCGCCGCCCCGGCGTTAGCGTACCAGCATGGACGGCCGTTCCGCCCGCGGAGGGGCGCACGCCTGCAACCCCAGGATCATCCTCCCGCCGCTTCGCCGCCGCCCGGTTCGCCGCGCCCGCGCAGCCCGCTGGACCGGCAGGGACCGTGAGAAGGGCGGAAGTGCGTTAGCATGGCGGCCGCGACAGGCGGGGACATGCGGAGTTCGGTGAAATCGCGGTTCTGCGACAGGTTGCGCCCGGTGCAAGCGATCTCGGTTAGGTTTGCGCCGAGCGCAAACTAATAACAAGTTAGGGCTTTTTCCATGTGGCGCATTCTGGCCATCGCTCTCGTTGCTGCAGCGGGATGTTCCCGACAAGGTCCAGACGAAGCGCCCAAGGCTGCCAATCGGCAGGAGGAGAAGCCCGTGGATCCTCAGTTGTTCATTGAGCAGAGCGTTGAAGGACTGCGCACGCAGACATCCACCCACGCTGCGACCTGGCACCTCGGAAAGGAAACAAACTGGGCTGCCGACCAAGACACTGGACGCATTCGGTTTACTTTTGCGGATGGAACAATCGCCGAGGCGGACCTTCAGATCGTCGGCACCTACAACACCTTGGACGGGACCTTCCTCTGGGGCTGGGACCATCCGTCCGTGGCTGGGCCACTCCGGAAACATGCAGGCCTCGCCAAGGAGTTCGGCGAGAAGCATGGGCTTTCCAAGTACACGGAGCGAAAGGTCAATTGCTCCGAAGACGATGCCTGGGAGTTCACCGCTGTCGCTGCCAGGTTGGGAAAGGCTAACGGCGCGTACCGCGGTCCCGCCGGCACCGCCTTGGTGTACATGACCTTTGGCGAGATCAAGCTCAGCAAGCCCTAATCAACAGCTGCGAAAATACCGGCGTCAGTTCATAATAAATGGATAAATATGGGGAAGAAAAGGGGGAAGAAAAGGTGTCAGGGAAGAAAAGGGGGAAGAAAAGGTGTCAGGAACCTTTTTGATCGTGCGGCCGGGAAGAAAAGGTGTCAGGAACCTTTTTGATCGTGCGGCCGGGAAAAGGTTCCTGACACCTTTTTCATCCTCCTGACACCTTTTTCATCCTCAGGTCGTCCGAAAACCGCATCTTGCCGGGCGCTATCGGCCGTCGTCGCCCGACCAGCGCAGCGCCGCTTGCGCGAAGTCGGCGTCGGCCAGCTGCCAGCATCCGAGCAGGGTTTCGGCGCGGCCGCGGCGGGCATAAAGGGAAGGGTCGCCCGGCGTCTCCTCGATCAAGCGGCCGAGGTGAAACGCGGCGGCGAACCACTGGCCGGACTGTTCCGCGGCGTCGGCCTGCTGTTCGCGCCAGAGTCTTTGTTGCACTTCGCGCCGCTTCCGCTCCTCCTCTGGGCTTTCCCGCGCAATCCAAAGCAACGCCGTCCGATCGTGGCTCGCCGTGGCGACGCGGGCGCCATCGGGGCTGAAAGCGGCGAAGTACACGGAGGATTGGTGATCCTTGAGGATGAGCAGAGGCTTGCCCGAGTCGGCGTCCCACACCCGGGCGGTGTGGTCGCCGCTTGCCGTCAGGATTCTTTGGCCGTCGGGGCTGAAGCAGGCCGATTCGATAAAATCGGTGTGTCCGTAGAGCACGGCGAGCGGCCGGCCAGTGACGCCGTCCCACAACCGCGCCGTCCCGTCGTAGCGCGCCGTCTGGTCCTGGCCTGCCGTGGCGACGCGGGCGCCGTCGGGACTGAAGCACACGCACATGACGTACTCCGTGTGGCCCTGGAACACGGCGAGTTGCCGGCCGGAGGCGGCGTCCCACAGCCGCGCCGTATGATCCCAACTCGCCGTGGCGACGCGGGCCCCGTCGGGGCTGAACGCGGCGGACCGAACCCACGCCGAGTGCCCTTCAAGGACCGCGACTTGCTTTCCCGTCGCCGCGTCCCAGATCCGCGCCGCAGGGTCCATGCCCGCGGTGAGGAGGCGGCGGCCGTCCGGGCTGAACGTCGCAAAGCAAACCGGGCGGGTATGACCTCGCAAGACGGCGAGTACCTTGCCGGAGACGTCCCACAGCCGCGCCGTTCCATCCTCGCTCGCCGTGGCGACGCGGCGGCCGTCCGGGCTGAACGCCGTCATCCGGAGCGTGGCTGCGTGTCCCCACAACCCGGTGACGGGTTTACCCGAGGCGGCGTCCCACAACCGGGCCGTCTTGTCATAGCTGGCCGTGGCGACGCGGGCGCCGTCGGGGCTGAAAGCGGCTGAAACCACCCGGTTCGTGTGTCCCTGCAAGACGGCAAGTTGCTTGCCCGATTCGGCGTCCCACAGCCGGGCCGTCTGGTCGAAGCTGGCGGTGACGACGCGGGCGCCGTCAGGGCTGAAGCTGGTCGACCAAACCTCTTTCGTGTGCCCGTCCAGCACGGCCAAAGGCTTTCCTGATTCGGCGTCCCACAGCCGCGCGGTATTGCCGTAGCCGGGGGCGACGATGCGCCGGCCGTCGGGGCTGAAGGACACGGTATTGATCGCGCCTCCCTGCCCTTGCAGGGCGACGAGCTGCTTTCCCGATGCAGCATCCCACAAGCGCGCGGTTCCGTCGTTGCTCCCCGTGGCGACGCGGGCGCCGTCGGGGCTGAAGGCCACAGCCAAAACCAGGTCCGTGTGCCCCTGAAGGACGGCGAGTTGCTTGCCGGATTCGGCGTCCCAAAGCCGTGCGGTCTTGTCGTACCCGGCAGTGGCGATGCGGCGGCCATCGGGGCTGAAGCAAACGGACCAAACCAGCCCCGGCGCCTGATGCCCTTCGAGTACGGCCAGGGGCTGGCCGGACGCGTCCCAAAGCTGCGCATTTTGCCCATTGACCGTGGCGATGCGGGCGCCGTCGGGGCTGAAGCACGCCGCATAGACCTGCCCCCTACCTCCTTTCATAACGGCAAGCGGTTGGCCGGAAACGGCGTCCCAGAGCCGAGCCGTCATGTCCTCGCTTCCAGTGACGATGCGCCGGCCGTCGGGGCTGAAAGCCACGCAAACGACATTGCCCCCATGCCCCCGCAGGACGGCAAGGCACTCGCCGGAGGCGGCGTCCCAGAGCCGAGCTGTCTTGTCATAACTCGCCGTGGCGACGCGCCGGCCATCGGGGCTGAAAGCCACGGAAGCGACGGCGGCGTCGTGCCCTTGGAGAACGGCCAGCTCCGGGTGGAAGGTCCGGTTAAGGTAGTCCCATTCCCAGGGCCGCGGGCCCGGGTTCAGCTTATCCAGCAGGTCGCCGGCGTCCCGCAGCAGGTCCTTGGCCCTTTGCGGGCGTCCGTCTTCCCATTCGCGCTGCGCCAGAAAGGTCGTATCTGCGTAGGAATACTGCATCACTTGTCGCTTCGCGTCCTGCTCGCCCAGCAACGCCGTGTTCAGCGCGTCCCGCGCCTTGGCCAGATCGCCGTTGGCCGTCTGCAAATTGTCGCGGGCTTTTTCCACGTCGCCCTTGGCCCGCTCGGCTTCACCCTGCGCTTTCTTCGCATCCGTCCGTGCGCCCTCCGCCCGCAGCCACAACCACGTCGCGCCGCCTCCGCCGACGCCGACCACCAGCAGCGCCGCCAGCAATCCATACGCCGCCGCCAACGCCGGTTTTCGCCGCGCCCACTTCCCCAGCCGCTCCAATGCGCCCACCGGACGCGCCCGAACCGGCTCGCCGCCCTGAAACCGTCGCAATTCCTCCGCCAACTCCTGCGCTGCGCCGTAGCGCCGTTCCGCCCGCTTCTCCAGACATTTCAGACACACCGTCTCCACATCCACCGGAACCTTCGGTTGCAGCCGTCGCGGAGGGACCGGCTCGTCCGCCACCACCTGCTGCAAAGTGTCCAGCGTCGTCGCTCCCTTGAACGGCGGACGGCCCGTTAGAAGCTGATACAGGATGGCGCCCAGAGCATACACGTCCGCGGCCGGGCCGATCTCCTTCGTCTTGCCCAGCGCCTGCTCCGGCGGCATGTAGCTCGGCGTCCCCATCGCCGCCCCGGTCCGCGAGAAACCCTCACCGACGTCCAGCCGCTTGGCCAGGCCGAAATCCGTCACCTTGGGCGTCCCATCGGCGGTCAGCAGCACGTTGCCGGGTTTCAGGTCGCGGTGAACGATTTGCTTCTCATGAGCGGCATGGACGGCCCGCGCCAGCGTCTCCACCAGCGCCGCGGCCCGGCGCGGCGGCCACGGCGTACCGTCCAGCTTGGCCGCCAGGCTGCCGCCCTCGACATATTCCAGGGCGAAGTACGGTCGGTCGTCGCATTCGCCGACTTCGTGGATCTGCACAATATGCGGATGCTGCAAGCGCGCCACGGCTTCCGCTTCCGCCTTGAAGCGGGCCAGTTCGTTGGGACCGGCGTGTTCGGCGGCGAGGATCATCTTGAGGGCGACGACGCGGTGGAGCGCCATGTGGCGGGCCTTGTAAACGACGCCCATGCCGCCCTTGCCGAGGACGTCGAGGATCTCATAACCGGGCACACGGACGGCCGGCGGAGACGGCGCGCCGGCGCCGCCGACCGTCGGCTGCAGGAACGCCTCCAGGGCGGCGACGGCCTCGCGATCCGCCGCAGCTAGCTGGGCCGACGAGGTTTCGGCCGACGCGTGGGGGTCGGCGTCGATCGTGGTCGGCAGCGCGGGCGCGCCTGCCTCATTCACCTCGCGCGGTCGGCAAGAAGGGTTCTCGGCCACGTCTATTGCGCCTCTGTAAAGGAGCTTAGTCCTGCGTCGGTCCCTCCCGCAAGACGCCTTGCAGCTTGAGCAAGGCGGACTCCCAGCGACGGCGGACGGTCTTCTCGTTCACCTGCAGCAGTTGCGCCGCCTCGGTCCGCGTCCAGCCGTGGTAGAAGATCAGCCCCACCACCTCGCGCTCCGCCGCCGGCAGCCGTTCCACCTCCTCATGGAAACGGGTCCATCGCTCCAATTCGTCCGGCGCCGGGGCGTGGTCCGGTGGGTCGAGAGCGGGTCGAGAGTCGTCCGGTCCGGCGGGAACTTGGTTGGCGACCCGGCCGCGAAAGCGGCGGGCCAGGTCGAGCAGCTCCCGCCGCATCTGCTCCGCCGCCAGGCCGAAGAAATCGCGCGTCGAGGCGGGACGCACCTCTCGCAGCGCCCGCAGCAGCCGCAGCACGGCGTTCTGCAGCACGTCGCCGGTCTCCGCCCAGCCCTGGACGGTGGGAAAGCCGAGCAGCATCTTGCCGGCCAGTCGCTCCAGGCGGCCCCCGGCGCGGCGCAGCAGCTCGTTCCCGGCGGCGGCGTCGCCGGCGGCCATACGGTCCAGCAGGTCGTGCAGCGTGGTCGTCTGAAAGGAGGATTCGTCCAACAATGGCGTACCTCAGCGTTGAGGAGCAGGGATCGAGGCCAGGCGCCTGGCCACAGAATAACCGGCCGTGGAGGGAGGCGAAAGTTTTTTTCAGCTCGGCTGTCCGTTTTTGTCGGCGGGCTTCGCTTTCCCGTTAGACGCGGCGGCCGCAAGGCCCCGCGAGTGGGGCGCCCGGGTGGGCGTCCCGAATAGACCTCAAACCGTGCCCAATGCACGAAGGAGCATCTGTGAATACGCATCGTTTCCCTTGGTGGTCGGCAGCCGTCCGGATCATGGTCTGCGGCTGCCTGTGCGTGGTCGGTTTCGGCGCCGAAGCCAAAGCCGGAGGGCATTCCGCTGGGATTCACATTAAGTGGCCGCCCAAGCCGCCGATCCCGGTCCCGCCGCCGTGGCCGCACCCGGACCCGGTCCCGCAGACGCCCAGCCAGGTCGAGGTGCTGACGTTTCCGACGATCGACAATGACGGCAACGTGTGGAGCGGCACGACCTCCGGCGGCACAAGGGGGCACATCGTGGGCAGGGCGACGCTCGAATACGATCAGAATGGGCAGGCTTACTGGGTGTCCAACTACCAGAACGGCATTGGGATGGTCGATGACAGCCCTTTGCGAGCGCCCCAGTACGACCAGCCGCCCGCGCCTGCTCCTGTGGCGCCGGCTCCGCCGGTGGGTTTGCCGGCGCCTCCGCCTCCGCCCGCCGTCAGCTTCAGCTTTACGATCCAAAATCCCAACGGCGACCCCGTTTACTATAAGCTGGGGGACCAAGTATGCACGCTGCCCGCAGGCCAGCAGACCACGTGGACTGGGACCGGCCAGCTGCCGATGATCTGGTTCGACAACGGCCATAACCAGATGATCAACTACTCGCTGGATAGCGGCCGGACCTATCAATTCGTGTGGAACCAGGACGTGCTGGATCTCATCGCTCAATGACCCGCCGCCCTTCGTGTGATGCAACGCGCGTCACCGCTCCTCGGCGCCGGCCGAGGAGTCCAACGCCCGGCAGGCTCCGTCTGCCGGGCGTTCCCTTTTTCTCGTCGAGAAAGAAGCTCCGGCGCTGGCGGCCAAGGCGGCGGTGCAGGCGAACAAGTAGCGCCGCAAGCCCGCCTTGCCCGTCCGTCCGGCCTTTCCTTTTTCCCTTTCGTTGTGTACCTTCTCCACTTAGACCCGCGCGCCGGCGCGCCCTCCCCGTCCAGGCGGCCCCAACCGCCTACAGGACGCCTTGCCGGCTGCGCGGCCGCTGTGGTATTTAGGCCGGGATGCGCGGGCCGCCCCTGGCGGAACGCCGCCGGCGCCATCCAAGAAAATGAGCTATTGGGGAGGTCCCAACCGTGGCTTCCGTTGAAGAACGCGTGATCGAAATCGTCTGCGAAAACCTCGGCGTCAACAAAGATCAAGTGACGCGAAAAACCTCCTTCCAGGAAGACGTCGGCGCCGACTCGCTCGACATCGTCGAGCTGGTCATGGAGCTGGAAGAGGAGTTCGAAATCACCATTCCCGACGACCAGGCCGAGAAGATCAAGACCGTGGGCGAGGCCATCGACTACATCGAACGAGAGCAGGCCAAGAAATGACCCGACGCGTCGTCATCACCGGCCTGGGTACGGTCAACCCCTTAAGCCAGGACGTGCCCGGCTACTGGGAGGGCCTCTGCGCCGGCCGGAGCGGCGTCGGACTGATTGAGCAGATCGACACGTCCGCCTTCAAGGTCAAGATCGGCGGCGAGGTCAAGGGGTACAACCCCGAAGCGACCATCGACGCCAAGACGGCGCGCCGCCTCGACCGTTTCTCCCAGTTCGCGCTGACGGCCGCCCTGCAGGCGGTCAAGGACAGCGGCGTCGAATTCGCCAAGGAAGACCCCTACCGTTGCGGCGCCATCGTCGGCAGCGGCATCGGCGGCATGCGCGAGTTCGAGGAGCAGACCTGTCGCTATATCCAGGGCGGCCCCGGCAAAATCAGCCCGTTCGTGATTCCGAAAATGATGCCGAACGCGGCGCCGGGCAACCTGTCGATTCAATTCAACCTGTGCGGGATCAACACGGCCGTCTCGACGGCCTGCGCCTCGGCCGCCAACGCCATCGGCGATGCGATGCGGGCTATCCAGTACGGCACGGCCGACGTGATCGTCACCGGGGGCACCGAGGCGGTGACGACGCCGATGGGCTTGGGCGGCTTCGTGTCGGCCCGCGCCCTGTCCACGCGCAACGACGACCCGCAGGGCGCCAGCCGGCCGTTCGACAAGGACCGCGACGGCTTCGTCCTGAGCGAGGGCGCCGGCATCGTCATCGCGGAGGAACTGGAGCACGCCCGCAAGCGCGGGGCCAAGATTTACGCCGAGCTGCTGGGCGTGGGCAGCACGGCCGACGCCCACCACATCACGGCCCCCCACCCGACCGGCGCCGGGGCGGCGATGGCGATGCGGTTCGCGCTTCGGGACGCGAAGTTGAATCCGGCGGACGTGCAGTACGTCAACGCCCACGGCACTAGCACGGAGCTGGGCGACGCGGCCGAGACGAAGGCGATCAAGCAGGTCTTCGGCGAATACGCCCGGCGGCTGGCGGTGAGCAGCACCAAGAGCATGATCGGCCACCTGCTCGGCGCCAGCGGCGGCGTAGAACTGATTGCGTGCATCCTGTCGATCCAGCACGGCGTCGTGCATCCGACGATCAACTACCGCACGCCCGACCCGGAATGCGATCTGGATTACGTGCCGAACACCGCGCGGGAAATGCCGGTGCGTCGGGCCATCTCGAACAGCTTCGGCTTCGGCGGGCACAATTGCTGCGTGGTGGTCGGCAGAATGGAATAAGGAAGAAGAATCTCACCGCGGAGAACGCGGAGAGCGCAGAGAGAAGAAAAAATAAGCCTCGCAGGAACGGCACGCCTCGGAACCATTCTCTTTTCTTCTCTCCGCGCTCTCCGCGTTCTCTGCGGTGAGATTCTTTTTGCATAAGATGAGCATCATGTCTGAATCCCTCCCGGCGCTGTCCTCCCAGGAAGTCGCGCGCTACAGCCGGCACCTCATCATGCCCGAAGTCGGCATGGACGGCCAGAAGCGCCTCAAGGCCGCCTCCGTGCTGCTGATCGGCGCCGGCGGACTCGGGTCGCCGCTCGGCCTCTACCTCGCCGCCGCCGGCGTCGGCCGGCTCGGCCTCGTCGATTTCGATGTCGTCGATTTCAGCAATCTGCAACGTCAGGTAATGCACGGCACGCCGGACGTGGGCCGACCCAAGCTCGACTCGGCCAGAGACCGGCTCCAGGCCATCAACCCCGAAGTCCGCGTCGATTGCTACGAAACGCATCTCAAATCCGAAAACGCCTTCCAGATCCTGGAACCGTACGACATCGTCATCGACGGCACCGACAATTTTCCGACCCGTTATCTTGTCAACGACGCCTGCGTGCTGCTGAAAAAGCCGAACATCTACGGCAGTATCTTCCGCTTCGACGGCCAGGCGTCGGTGTTCTATCCGGGGCGCGGACCGTGCTATCGCTGCCTGTACCCGGAACCGCCGCCGCCCGGCGAGGTTCCGAGCTGCGCCGAGGGCGGCGTGCTGGGCGTGCTGCCGGGGTTGATCGGCTGCATCCAGGCGACGGAGGCGGTGAAGCTGATCCTCGGCCGAGGCGAACCGCTGATCGGCCGGCTGCTGCTGTACGACGCCTTGCAAATGAGCTTCCGCGAATTCAAGGTCCGCCGCAATCCGAAATGTCCGATTTGCGGCGATCATCCCACGATCAAGCAGCTCATCGACTACGACCAGTTCTGCGGCATTCGGGGAGAGGAGAAACCGGCGATGGCGGAGCAGACCTCGGGCGAAACGACGGTGGAGGAGCTGAAACAGCGCCTCGACCGCGGCGAAAAGGTGTTCATCCTGGACGTGCGCAACCCGGAGGAGTACCAGATCAGCCGCATCCCCGGCAGCACGCTGATTCCGCTGCCGACGCTGCCGCAGCGCTTCGGCGAGCTGAATCGCGAGCAGGAGATGGTCGTCCACTGCAAGAGCGGCATGCGCAGCCAGAAGGCGATCCAGTTTCTCCGGCAGCAGGGGTTCACGAAGCTGACGAACCTCAAGGGCGGCATCCTGGCGTGGGCGGATCGGATCGATCCGACGATGCCGAAGTATTGAGGAGCCGGTCATGTCCCGCAAGATCGACTGGATGTACCACCGCCGCTCCTGAATGGGCTGCAAGAAAGCTCAAGGGTTCCTTGAGTCGAACGCGGCCGGTCCGGCGGCCGAGGTGGTGGATGCGACTAAACAGCGATTCGGCCGCGACGACGCCCTGAAGCTGGCGAAGGCGGCCGACCGGGTCGTGACCGGCAAGGGCGGCAAGGTCGTCGTCTTCGACATGAAGGCGCCGCCGGACGACGACACGCTGGCGGCCGCCCTGCTGGGTCCGTCCGGCAATCTCAAGGCGCCGACGCTGCGCGTGGGGCGGACGCTTCTGGTCGGTTTCAGCGAGGCGGCGTATCGGCAGGTGTTCGCATAAGAGCACGCAGCGCCAGCAAGTGTTTGCACTTGCTGGCGCTGCGTGCTCCGTTTGTAACAACCCCCGCCTCCCCCAATCTTTTCCCTCGCCGCTCCGTCTAAGGGATGAGATAATGCGGCGAGCAACCCCCGGCTCCCCGTACTTCCAACCCAGGAGGTCCGTTCATGCGTCGTCTCCTCTTCAGCGCCGTCGTCGGCCTCGGCCTCGGCCTCGCCGCCGCGGCCGGATCGCCGGTGCGAGCGAATGACAAGACCGAAGGGGTCTGCGCCACCTTCGGCACGTCGGTCGAGTTCGTCTCCACGCCGAGCGAGGCCGCGAAGATCGCCAAGAAGGAACAGAAGCTCGTCTTCGTGCTGCACGTCTCCGGCAAGTTCGAAGACCCCCGCTTCACCTGAAACAACGCCGAAGCGCTCCGTGTGAACGCATTGGCCAACCCCGAGGTGGGTAAATTCCTCAACGAGAACTTCGTCTGTTCCTTCCAGAAAGTCGCCACTTTCCGCATCGTCAATGGGCAAAAACAGGGCGGCAACGTCGCCAGCTATTTCTGCGCGCCCGACGGCCGGGTGCTGCACATCATCGCCGGGCCGGTGGACGCGGCCACCATGCTGCACGAGGCCAAGTGGGTCGTCGAGACCACCGAAAAGGCGATGGACGAGTGCAAGGACGACGGCGCCAAGTTCAAGGCGTTCTTCCGCAAGGCCCACGCCGAGCGGCTCAAGAACGAGCACGGCCTGGTCGTCGAGCCGGTGACCTACGACCTGCCGGCCGACCCGGACCCCGACAGCGCCCTGACGTACAAAGACCCGTCGGGCCGGCCGCTGGCGCCGAAACTGCCGCCCCCGCCGGTGGATGGGCCGGACGTGTCGATCCGCGCGGCGGCGCCGGCCCTGGCGCTGCAAGAGAAGGAAGCCAAGGCGGACGGCGCCCGCGATCTGCTCGACCGCCGCGGCGGCCGCTGGCAGCTGGGCAACCAGGGCCGCGTCGAGCTGCTCATGTCCGCCCACTGCATGAACAAGATCGAAACCCTGTACGGGACGGTCTTCGAGGAGATTTTGGGAGAGAAGATCTCCACCAAGCCGGTCGAGATCGTCAACCCGTTCCCGTGGGTGGATGAGAAGGGGGAGAAGGTCCTTC
>DATKHW010000968.1:0-5358 GCA_035546275.1 Gemmataceae bacterium | reverse complement strand
TCGACCTTTCCTCCCTGTCCCGCTGTTCCCGCTCCTGAGCCGGCCGTCCCAGCGGCGGCGTTCCTTCGGTCGCGCGCCGCTCCTCAGTGAGCCGGGCGAAGAACCGGGCCAGCGCTCCCGCGCTCGACCACCACGCCTTGTCCGGCCCCACGAATCCTTCCAGCAGCACGCCATGCTTGCCCAAGAGGATCCATTTCGTCAGCGTGGTCGGGCTGCGCGCTTTGCCCCGCGACGGCGGGATCAGGGCCGTCAGGCGCGTGACAGGCTGTGCGCCTTCCTCCAAGAGTCGCTGCACCATCCGCGGATCGACTTCGGTTTCGATGGTCATGTTAATGCTCTCCCTTGGCGGGCACGGTGTTCCGCTCCGCCATCAACTCGACGTAGCGGAGATCCTCCTCGGCGCCGCGGTGCTCGCTCTCGGCGTGGGGAAGCCAGCAACCGCCGCCCTCGGCGTCCACGTGCCGCCGCCGTTCGATCTTGCGCACGGCCGACAGTCGATGCCGTTCGATTCGGGCCGGCGTCCACGCGGCGGCGGCGCCGATCAGGTCAAGCCCCAGGCGGACGGCGTACACGGCCTGGTCGGCGACGACGCCGACCGATTCCTCTTCTTCCGGGAAGTGGAACGCCGACAGATCCAGCAGAGCGTCGAGGGCGTCATAGAGCGCCAGGAGGGCCGCCTCCCGCGCCGTCGCGGCGTCGGCCGGCGCGGACGGCTGCTGTTTCTGTTTCTCAATCGCCGACCAGTCGCCGCACAGCTCGCTTTCGAGCAGGCCGGCGGCCATGCCGAGCGGCAGCGACAGGCCGTCGGCGTCCAAGCAGATCGAACACAGAGCGTCGGCGTCGCCGCAGCAGCATTCCTGAAGCGATTCCAGTGAGCGCAACGCCGTCCTCAGCGCCGCGACGGCCGGGGCGTGGGCGGGATGCGAATCGGGCATGGGCGGGGGCCGCCGCACAGGGGGATCCGGTCGGCGGGGCGGCTGGATCGCCGCGCAGGGGATGACCGCAGCTGCGGCCAGGCGAAATGCTTCTCGGCGCGTGGGGGCTTTCGGGTCGGCGTTCATCGGTGCGTTCCTTTCGGTTCGGTAGGGGATTGGCGACGTCGCCGGCCAAGATAACCGGCCGGCCCTGCGCGGGGCAGGTTCGCAGCGGCGTCGCGGCGGCGTTTGAGCCGCGATCGCGATCATTTCGTGTTTCGCTGGATGAATCGATCGAGTTGAGCCTTTGACCAGCGAATGCAGCGCTTGGAAAACCGCGTCGGCTGCAGCCGGTGGGCGGCGCGCAGCCGATGCAAGGTCCGTACGCTCACGTTCAGGTAGGCGGCGGCGTCCTCGGTTTTCAGTTGCTCAGTCGGCATAGGCATCGAATGGAACCTCTCGGTTGTGCTGGGGTGAAAGGCGGGCGCGGCCGCGCCCGCCATCCGGTCATGTTTCCAGGGCCAGGACGGGTTCCCAGCCGCGGCCCGCCGGCGAGCAAGGCCACGCACCTTGCTCTCGACGCGAGCCGGACGATCGTGCGCGTCCCGCGTCCGATGCGTCCAGCCTGGCCGCTCCCGTCCCGACCCGTGGTCCGATGGTCGTCGAGGGCGTCAAGCCGCCGGCCGCGGCCAGCTTCCAAACTGCGCCTTCTCCCGAAGCGGCGGGGCCAGCTGCACCCAGGCCAAGAGCGCCGACCAGGCCGCGACGGTTTCCTGCGCGTCCGACAGCGAATAGTCAGCGTCGCATTCGGGACAGTGGATGGCGTCGTCTTCCGTCATGCTGTCCAGCCGCAGCGTCAGGGCGCCCAGCTCGCCGCAGCGGAGACAGGGAAGCAGAAAGCCGCGCGGGACAGCCGGCGTCGTCGAGGAGACGGGTTGCGTCTGCGTCATGGTCGAGTCCTCCAAGACAGAGCGGGCGGGGCGATCGGCCCGGCCGCGGGGTTACAGCTCCTCGCCGAAGCCGCAGCAGCAGACGGCGACGGCGCGAACCGAGGGGCCACGGTGGTAGTGCTTGCACGTCAGGCCGCGGCGCTTGCACAGTGGGCGGACGGTTCGCCGGGCGGCGGCGCGGTCGATCGCCGCGGCCGTCGGCCCGTAGGACAGGGGCAAGCCGGGCAGATAATCCAGGGCGATCAAGGACGTTTCGATCGCGTGGGCATGGGCGGCCGTGGAGACGCTGAAAGGCATGAGTCGGAGTCCTTTCGGGCGAAGAGATAGGGATGATGGGCGGCCGGGGCGATCGGCCGTCCGCCTCTTCGATGCGGTTACAGCTTGCCGGCGGCGACCAGGGCCTTGAGGCCGGCGACGTGCTTGCATTCGCCGCTCTTGGCGGAGTGGAAGCCGCGGCAGTCGCACAGGCTGAACCGGCTGTTAAGGCACACGTTGTAGCCGTCGTGATCGCCGAGGAGCTTCACCAGCCGGAACGCCCGGCCGAAGTCGGAGCGCATCGGCTGCAGCAGGTAATCCGTCGCCGACTGGCCGACGGCGATGCGCACGACGCCGGAACATTCGGGAGAGGGGCGGACCAACAGACGGATGGAACGGGCGGGCGCCGGGCGGGGCTTGCGTTGACGCGGTGCGGCGGGAAGGGTAGAAGTTGCCATTGCGACTCCAGCTCGTTTGGGGTTGCCGGGGCCGGGGCGTCTTGCACACGCCGCCGGCCCTTTTTTGTCTGCATCGGGCGTCCATCGGCCCGACAAGGGAAGTATAACCCACTAGGGTTAGTAGGTCAAGTGGGTTAGCCGCTTTTTCCTTGACCGACTAACCCGGCCGGGATAGAGTGTAGTGGCCCGATGTGGAGCTGCTGCCAATGGCGAAACGCGCCCAACCCCGCCCCGAATTGCCCCCGTTCGCCGTGCGATTGAAGGCGTTGCGCGAGGGGGCCGGCCTGACGCAAGAGCAGCTGGCGGACAAGGCGGGCTTACATCTCGGCGCCGTGTTCAAGCTGGAGCAGGGCGTCCGGGAACCCACCTGGGCGACGGTCCAAGCGCTGGCCCATGCCCTCGGCGTCGGCTGTGCGGCGTTCGAGGGGACGGGCGCCCCGCCCGCGGACGCGCCGAAGTCCAACCTCAAGCCGCCGGCGAGGGGCCGCGCCGGCCCGAAGCGGGGATAGGCCCATGAACCAAGCCGCCGTCATCGCCGACGCAGCTTCCGCCGCCGATGCGGAGGGGCAGGCCCTCCTCGAGGAGGTTGGCTGCCGCGTCAACGGCGTCCTGCTGGCGCTGGCCGACGAGCTGGACGCCGAGGCGGCCTGGCGGCGCGACGAAGCAGGTTGGGCCAGGCGTGAGGGGCGGGCGGCGGACGCGATCGCGCTGGACGTGGAACGGAAGGCGTTCGAGAAGGCGGCGGACCTGCTGCGGGGACGGATGCGACCGCCCATGCCGGCGCTGCGCCGGGCGGATAGGGGAGTGAGACCGTGAGCGGGCGCTGCCGGCCGGCTGCAGGCCGGGCGTGCGTGCCGGCGACCGCCCCGGAATGTCCTTGCTTTGCGACCAATAACGACCCCACAATGCCCGCAACCTCCGGCATCGAACCGGGCGGCCGCCAGCCGACGCGCCCAGGCCGGCGCCGGAGCGCGCGGAGAGAGCCATGCCCATCACCGTTCGCTGTCCCAAGTGCAATGCCTTGGCCGCGGCCCCTGACGCCGCAGCCGGCGCCCGCGTCAAATGTCCTCAATGCGGCGAGGCGGTGAGCGTGCCGCGCCAAGCTGGCCCCACTCCCGACTGGTTGGCCGCGCCGCCGCCGGTCCGTCGGCCTGCGCCGACGCCAGTATCGACGACCGCAGCGGCATCGGGCCCCGCCGAGGCGCCACCGTCCGGCGCCTCGGCGGGGCCTCCTCCGCCAGCGGATCCAATCCGCGACGACGAGCCGGAGCCGTGGTACTACCGGTACATCGAACGATACGTGATTAGCGCTATCTGGATTGGCCTGGGCCTGATTGCCCTGTCGTTCATGGTTACTACGGTGCTTTTCGTTGTGGCCGGAGCCTGGACGACCAGCACGTCCTCAATGCCGATCGGCAACACGGCGGCCGCTGGGTGCGTTGGCTTTCTCTACTGGCTTTATCTCGCGGTCATGCACGTTGCGGCGGCTTTCCTGCTGGTCTACATTTGTTCCTGGCTGCTGCTGGCCCTCGACGGCGCCCGCAACCTGCGCCGCATCCGCATCAAGCTACCCGGCGGCTGAAGCCGAGGCCGCCGACCAGGCTGCGGCCCCTTCATATTCAACTTGCAAGCGCGGAAGGATTCTTCTTGTGGCCGCGGGCTGCAAGCTGGAAGATGGGGCGTCGCCCCAAGGGTCGCTCTTTTGCCCGCGACCTTTATCCGCATTCGCCTCGCCGATTCGTACGGGCGTTCAGTTGCCGAGCGCGCACCTGTGAGGTAGTTTTTATGGGCAAGCGGCCGCCTGGCCCTGTGGGCCGCTTCTGCCCCGAAACCCACTCGCTCGACGGCTCGGCGCTTTCACGCGTGGTTGATGCAGTCGGCATTCTCGACCACATAGGGCAACAGGGGGCCGGCATGTTCCGATCAGTCACGTTCAAGAACTTCCGCGGGTTCCAGGACCTGACGCTAGGCGGCCTAAGCCGCGTAAACCTGATCGCCGGCAAGAACAACGCCGGCAAGACCGCCGCCCTCGAAGGGGTCTTTCTTCTGATAGCGCCGAATCTGCCGGAACTAACCCTTCGGATCCACGCCCTGAGGGGCATCGAGCAGATCGCCGCCCTCGAAACCTGGGAATGGCTCTTCTACGACCGCAAGGTTGACACCCCCGTCCGCCTGGAAGCCGAAACCGTCCAGGGCACCAAGTGCTCGCTGGCCCTTAGGCTGACGCACGCGAAGAAGACAAAAACGGTCCGCAAGAGGAAAAAGGGCCAACCTGCGCGGATACCGGAGCCGGGCTCGCTGAGCACCGCAGCCGTGAAGCAGCTGATCGTCGAGTACACCGATCCGTCCGGGGGCCGGCACATCTCCCACGGGATCGTCTCGGAGCGGGGGCTCGAATGGGAAAGGGCGAGCATGCCGCTCTACCCCATCGGGTTCTTGCTGACCCCGCGCGGTCGCAACCACAGTGAGGACATCGAGCGTTTCAGCCGGCTGGCCGAGGTTGGGCGCGAGCAGGAAATCGTCAAGGCCCTTCAGGCCCTGGACAAAAGGATCAAGGACCTGAAGATGCTGGTGACCTCTGGCAACCTCCCCATGTTCTACGCCGAGGTTGGACTGAGCCATTTGGTCCCGCTGTCGCTGATGGGCGACGGCGTTGACCGTCTGCTGTCGATGATGTGTGCGGTCCTCCTGGCCAAAGGCGGGACGGTGCTGATCGACGAGATGGAGAACGGCCTTCACCACTCCGTAATGAAGGACGTTTGGAAGGCGGTAGGCCTCGCC
>DATKHW010000967.1:0-2748 GCA_035546275.1 Gemmataceae bacterium | reverse complement strand
CGCATCGCGCGCGGGCATGACCCATGTGGCAATGCTGGGGCGGACGTTCCATCGCGAAACGATCAATCTGGGCTTTTCCGGCAATGGGCGCATGGAACCGGAGGTGTTGAAGTTTGTGGCGGAGCTCGACCCGGCAGTCTTCGTGTTGGATTGCCTGCCGAACATGGGTGCACAACTGGTGACCGAGCGCACCGTGCCGGGCGTGAAACTGCTGCGCGAGGCTCACCCCAATACGCCGATTCTGCTGGTGGAGGACCGCAACATCCAGAGCGGATTCCTGGTGGAAGCGCGGCGCACGGCAAATGAGGCCAACCACGCCGCGTTGCGCGAGGCGTTCGCCGCGCTGCAAGCGGAAAACGTGCCGCACGTTTCCTATCTGGAAGGCGCCAACCTGCTGGGGGATGACGGCGAGGGTACGGTGGACGGCTCGCACCCCACCGACCTGGGCTTCACGCGCCAGGCGGCCGAGTTCGAGCGTGTTCTGCGTCCGGTGCTGCCGTAGGCGAACTGCTCCCGATGGATACCGCGCGCGGCGCATTCGATGAAGCGCCTACACCTGGGCCGGCCCGCCTCGGCAGTATGACGGTTGCCGGTGTGCCGGCGGCGTCTGCCGGGCCCGGGCGCGACCGGGCGATCGACGATTGGCGCCGATCCGTATGGGCTGCCCGCAACGACAATCGCGAGCCGATCGTCGCCCTCTTGCGGAATGGCAGATCGCTTAGTCCTGGCTCGGCCCGTCCAGTGCGAAGGCGATGACGCTGTCGCCGGTTACCGCGTTATTGAAGAACCCTCCCCCAGTGGCAGTGATCACGACGTATTGTCTTCCGTCGCGCCCCTGATACGTGATGGGCGTAGCTTCCGCCGCGCCGGGCAGCTTTATCGTCCAAAGCTCCTTGCCGGTTTTGGCTTCGAACGCGCGGAAGCGCGCATCGTCGGTGGCTCCGACAAATACCAGCCCGCCGGCGGTCACGATGGTGCCGCCATTTCCTGGACGGCCCGTGTTCTGCTTTCCCTCCGGCAGGCTGTCGGTGACTCCCAGCGGCACTCTCCACGCGATGTCGCCCGTGTTGACATTGACCGCGACCAGTTCGCCCCATGGCGGCTGCTGGCAGGGCAACTGCTGCGAGGTGGGCCCTTTGATGCTGAACCGTCCACCGCCCGGGACTCCCTCGTACGGACCATCGGGGTCGACGCGGTTCCCCTGCCCGTTGGCCGCCGCCGGACCGCTAGCCGCATCGTGGTCGCGCAATCCCGAGAGTTGGCCCAACTGGTTGACGTTCGCGAAAAGATATCCAACCTGCGGATCGAACGAGGTGCCGCCCCAATTCACGCCGCCGTGATTCCCGGGGAACTGGACGCGCAGATGGTTGTAGCTGGGCGGCAGGAACGGACCTCCCATCTCCACGCCTTCGAGCAGCTTCCGGCATCCGGCTTCGAGTTCGGGCGTGACGGTGGCGACGTCGTCCTTGCTGAAAGTCATTCGCACGAGCGGCGGCGGCTTCACAGGGAACGGCTGGGTCTTGGCGCTGCGCTCGAGCGGCACCTCGCTTGGCGGCACGGGCCGTTCCTCGACGCCGTAGATCGGCTTGCCCGTAACGCGATCCAGCAGGAACACCATCCCGACCTTATCCATGGCGACCACGGCCGGAATGGTCTTGCCGCGCTGTTTGACATCGATCAATGCCGGCGCGCCGGTCATGTCGGCGTCCCAGATGTCGTGATGCACCACCTGGAAATGCCACAGGTACTTTCCGGTGTTGGCGTCGGCCGCGACCAGGCTGGTGCTGAAGAGATTGTCGCCGGCGCGATCGCCGCCGTACTGATCGACGGAGGGCGCGCCGAACGGCATGTACACAATGCCGCGCTTCTCATCTACGGTGAGGAAGCCCCAGACGTTCACGCCCGATCGATTCTTCCAGCTCTCGCCCGCCCAGGTATCGTTGAATTTCTCGCCCTTCTGCGGAATCGAGTGGAACGTCCATGCCAGCTTGCCGGTCCGCATGTCCCAGGCGCGGATATCGCCCGCCGGGCCGTGCGGGGGATTCTCTTGCGTGGTGCCGCCGGTGATCACCAGGTTCCGGTAAACCACCGGCGGAGACGTGAGGCCGTTCCGGCCGGGCAGGCCGTGCATAATGGCGTCCGTGTTCAGATTCACAACGCCGTTATCGCCGAACGCCGGGTTGGCTTTTCCGGTCTTGGCGTCGACTGAGTAGAGCTTCCCGTCACTGGAGCCGAAGACGATCTGGGCGGGAGTTTTCCCATCGCCGGCCCAGAATTCCAGGCCGCGCGTCGACGGGTTGCCCGAGCGAAGCGGGAAAGACCAGAGTTCCTGCCCGGTCACGGGATCCACCGCGACCACGCGCGAATAGGGCGTGGCCATGTACATAATGCCGTTCTTTACCAGGGGCGTGTCGCCGCTGGGGCGGAAGCCGGAGCCGAAGCGTCCGCCGCGTCCCGCGCCTCGTGCGCCGCCTTCGGGAGTCTCGGGCGTATCGCCCACGGCGCCGCCGGGCCCGCGCCCTTCCATAGTCGGGAAGCCGCCCCCGCCGCCGGTAAAGCCAGCCGGGCGCATGTGATAAGTCCAGGCAATTTTCAGCCGCGCGACATTTTCCGGGGTGAGCTGTGTCAAAGGCGAGAACCGTTGGCCGCCGGAATCGTGGCCGTAAGTTGGCCATTCGCTGGCGGGCGGAAGCGGCGGGCCGGGGGTAAACGGTGCTGCCTTGTTCCGCTCGGGCCGCGCTCCGCCGG
>DATKHW010000966.1:0-4909 GCA_035546275.1 Gemmataceae bacterium | reverse complement strand
GGTCCGGGCGCCGACGGCCCAGACGCGGTCGGGCGGGTCCAGATAGTGAATCCGGCTGCCGACGATGCAGGGGGCGCAGCGCTCGGCCGTTTCAACCAATTGGGACAGGAAATCAGGCTTCTGCATGGTGTCGTTGTTGATCGTCAGGACGTAGTCGAAGCCGTGGTCGAGGGCCCAGTGGACGCCGAGGTTCGTGGCGCCCGTCCACCACAGGTCGCCGTCGCCGTGCAGCACGGTCACATCGCGATGGTCGCGGGCCAGCACGTCGGCGGTGCCGTCGGGCGAGGCGTCATCGACGATGACGATCCGGTAAGCGTCGTACTGCACGCGGCGGAACGCTTCAATGAAGCGCAGCGTGGTCGCCAATCGGCCGTGGACCGGGACCACCACCGCGACCTTGGGGCTGGGCATGGCGCGATTTCACCTCGGGGCGACGCCGGGACGGGTCATTCGTCGATAACAGCGCTTCAAGAAGTCGTACATCCAGGGCGGCATCCGCCGAGCGAGGGCGCGGGCCAGCGGCCGGACCAGCGGCCGCGGCGCCGGAACGGATGCGACGGCGCGATTGAGGGCGAAGGTACGCCCGCATTCTCGCAGGAGGCGATCCGCCCAGCGCGGGCCGCCGACGGCGGCGCGTCGCCCTAGCAGCCAGGAGCGCTTCCAGAAGACGGCGGCCGACGGCGCGGGAGCGCCGGATTCGGGGCGGTACGGCTGCGCCGGACGGTAGCGCACCCGCACCGGCCGGCCGCGGCGATCGGCGCCCAGCACATGGCCGACGACCGCCTCGACCGCGGGATTCTCGGCGAAAGCGTTGAGGACGGCCGCCGTCGCATTTTCCGATAAACGATCGCCTTCGTGCAAATAACAAACGACGTCGCGGCGGACCTCGTCGAGCCAGGCGCCGGCCGATCGTGCGGCGGGGACGAAGCGAGCCGTCGCCAGGTTGGCCGCCAGCGTCGCCGCCTCGCGGCCGACGTCGCTGGGCGCCGCCAAGATCAGCACCTCGTCCTGTTCGGTCGCTTCACAGGCGAGGCTGGTCAAGGTCGCCGTCAGGGCGCGGCCGCCGCCTCGCGGCCGGACCACGTAGGAAACCGCCGGGGCCGTGCGGCCGGGGGGCCGGGGGCGCGCGAACCTTTCCACGGCCAGCTCGATCGCCTCCAGCGTCTGCTCCGCCGCCCGCTCGGCGCTGAAGCGCTCCACTCGAATCCGGCCGCGGGCGATCAGATCCTTACGCAATCCGGAATCAGTTAGAAGCCGTTCCAGGCCGTCGGCGAACGCTTCCGGCGTCCCGGACGCAAGCAAAGCCGCATCGCCCGTCACTTCCGGAATGCTGCCGGCCGGCGTCGCAACGACGGGACAACCGCACGCCATCGCTTCCACCAGCGGCAAGCCGAACCCCTCGAATTGACTGGGAAACGCCAGGGCGACCGCCCTCTCGTAGAGACAGCGCAGCGCCGGGGCGGAGACGTGGCCCAGCCAGATCGCCCGATCCTCCAGTCCGCGCTCTGCTATTTCCCGGAGAATATCGACGCCGGGCTGGACGGCCCGCCCCGTCAGCACGCAGCGGTGCTCCATGCCGCGCTGCCGCAGCAGATGCAGGGCGTCCAGCAGCAGCACATGGTTCTTGTGTGGATACAGATTGGCGGGATAGAAAAAGTACCTTTCCGGCAGCGGCGGCAAGCCGGCCGGCCAATCGGGCGCCGCGTCCACCAGGCCGGGCGACAGCGGCGTGACCACGACCTTGTCCGGCGAAACGCCGAAGGCGGCGCAGATGCTATTCTTGGAAAATTCGGAAATGGTCAGCAGGATCGTCGCGGCGTGGGCCGTGTGCGGATACAGCTCGGCCCGGATGCGCCGGGTTTCCGGGGTGAAATACTGCGGAAAAAAGCGCTCCTGGATGTCGGCCAAGGCGGCGACGGTCGGCCGATCGAGCAGGTCCGGCGCCAGGCAGTTCAGCGGGCAGAAGAGCACGTCGAACCAAGGGGCCTTGCGAAAGATTTGGTCCTGGTCCTCGAAATAGATAGGGAGGACCCGGTTGCGTTCCGCCGGATGCAGGCGGCGCAGCAGCTGGGCGACCGACGGCTGGGCCTGGGCGCCGTGGAACAGCAGGAAGCGATGCGGCGAGCGCCGCACCATCCACGGCAGCAGGTCGAGGGCGTACTGGCGCATGCCGCCGCCGTTGAGCGTCAGCGAGAACAGGTTGACGCCGATGCGGAGGAACCCCGACCCGGAATCGGCGTCGGTGAACGGCAGCGGGCGGGGGTCGCGCATGGTTCGGTCTCGCGCCGGGGACAAGCGGTGGGAATCCTATACCAGCGGCGTTTGTGCCGGACAAGGCGAACTGACGGGGGACGCTGCGGCGGGGGAAGATCGGCGGAATGGGCAATCCGCCTCTCGGTCCCAGGCTCTGCTTGGGAGCGGACTGCTGGCGAGGCTCTGCCTCGCGTCTATCCGGCAGGCAGAGCCTGCCGGGCACGGCGTTCCCAGGCAGAGCCTGGGAACGAGGAGCAAAGGGGCAATCCTTTGACACCCTTTCGCGGCCGGTCCTATAATCCACTACAGCTTCACGGGGCCGGAACAGACCCCTTCGACGTAACCGTTTTGGGAAGAGGCCCTTGGCGCCGTACCCGTCTCTAGGAAGCGCGACGGCGAACCGCGTAGCCGCGGCGAGGTGCATATGGCGATGGTCCCCTTCATCCGGCGCGCCGGCGTCGTTGCGGCCGCCGTCCTGATCCTTGGGCTTGGCCCCGCCGCCCGCTCCGACGAGCCGGCGCCGCCGGCCGGCGTCGTGGTGCAATTCCCCAAAGACCTGACCGCCAACACCGCCGTGCGCCTGCGCGAGGCCGTCAAGGCGCCGCTGAAGCGCTACCAGGCCTACGCCCAGCGCCAGGACGCCAAGTGGCGGCAAGAGCATCCCTTCAAGCTGCTGTGCGACTTCAACCCGGAAGGCCGGGCCGATGCGACCGGCGACTACGGCGTCTGTTACGATCTGGCCAAGGTGCTGCTGGAGCTGCAGCAGAACAACCATGTGACCACCCGGGCCTACGTCCACGGCGACGTCAGCCGCAACGCCGTGCTGCCGGTCCTGGCCTGCGGCGACATCGTGATGTCGTCCGAGCCGCCGGCCCACATCGGACCCATCGCCGATTCCGATCGGCCGCTTGACGAGGCGGAGCGAGCGGCCTACGCCACGATGGCCCGCGACCGCTTCCCCTCGGCGATCGTCCGCAAGATGTACGAGCGCGACCTGGCCGTGGTCAAGGTGTCGCCGGCCGGCCCCGTGACCGATTTCTGGGTCGATGAAAAGACGGCGGCCGAGAACAAACTGAATCCTGTCGGGCGGCCTTCCGGCCTGGCCGCGGGGACGGTCGCTTTTTACGACTTCGACCAGGCCAAGGAGTACGGCCTGCTCGCCAAGCCGCCGGCGCCGCAGAACAGCCGGGACGACGCCCTCAAATCGTTCGGTCTGCCCGGCGACGCCGCCTCCTATTCGCTCACCGACCCGATCATCGCCAACCAGATCAAGGTGCAGGGCGACATCAACGGCGCGCTCAGCGAGGACATGAAGCACCGCCTCGACGCCGCGCTGGGCGCCAACACCGACGTCCTCATCCTCGACCTGGAATGCGGCGGCGGCGACGACCACACGGCCTATGAGCTGGGCCAGTACATCGTCGGCCTCAAGGCCCGCAACACCAGAAAGCCGATCACCACCATCGCCTATGTCTCCAATTCAGCGCTGGACACGTCCACGCTGCTGGCGTTGGCCTGCGACGAGATCGTCATGCAAAAGGGCGCCCATCTCGGCGATTTCGAGGCGTACCTCAAGGAGCATCCCGACCGCCTGGAACCGCTGCGGGCGGAGCTGAAGACGACGGCCGAGAACAGTTACTACCCGCCGGCCCTGGCCGAGGGCATGGCGGACCGCGACCTGGAGCTGATCCAGGCCGACGACGGCGTCGTTTGGACCGCGCAGCAGTGGGCAAACCTACAAAGGCACAAGCCCGGCGGCGCCGCGACCAAGATCAAACCGGCCGGGATCTGGCTCAAGCTCGACGACGCCGAGGCGGTCAAGTACGGTTTGGCGGACCGCACCGTCAAGGACTATAACGAGCTGTGTACGCAGGAAAGCATCCAGCCGACGACCATCGAGGGCGGCTGGCTCAAGGCCCTGGCCGATTTCCTCGATCAGCCGTGGATGAGCGTCATTCTGGTGATGATCGGCGTCACCTGCCTCATCATCGAGCTGAAAATGCCGGGCGCCAGCATTCCGGGCGTGATCGCGGCGGTCTGTTTCGTGCTGTTCTTCTGGTCGGAGTCGCAGCTGGCCGGGCAGATCACCTGGCTGGCCGTGCTCCTGTTCGTCCTGGGGCTGATCCTGATCGGCGTCGAAGTGTTCGTCATGCACGGCACGGGCTTCTGCGGCATCAGCGGCGTCTTGCTGACGGTGACCGGCCTGGCCCTGGTGGCGTTCGGCAAATGGCCGCAGACGACCGAGGACTGGCAGGGCTTCGGCCTCAAGCTGGGGCCGTTCAGCATCGGCATCGTCGTCTCGGTGATCCTGGCGTTCGTCGCCATGCGCTACCTCAAACACATTCCGTTCCTGAATCGGCTGATCCTCAAGCCGCCGGGCGAAGGGGGCGAGGACGGCGAGGCGACCACGCCGGAGCCGTTGCAGCCGGAATTGGCCTCGCTGCTCGGCGCCATCGGTGTGGCGGCGACGCCGTTGCGGCCGGCCGGCAAGACGCAGTTCGGCGAACAATTCGTGGACGTGGTGGCCGAGGGCGGATACGTTCAGCCGGGGGCGCGGGTGCAGGTGATCGAGATTGAAGGCAACCGCGTGGTGGTGAAAGAGGTCTGACTTGCCAGCACGCAGCGCAAGCAAGTGCTATTGCCAGCACGCAGCGCA
>DATKHW010000965.1:0-23905 GCA_035546275.1 Gemmataceae bacterium | reverse complement strand
GGGGATCCCTTGGAACCCTGCCTTTGTTCTTCCGCGGCTCTTTGCGCCTTTGCGTGACATTCTCTTGCCCCTCCCCCCGTCGTTTCTATCATGTCCGTAGAGCAACGCCGCTCGGGTTCCCACCTCGACGCCATCGTCGGGGCTTCTTTTTGGCGGACTTCGTGAAAAAAATCACAAAGTCGGCCGCCGGGAGCGCCGTTAATGGATTTCAGCCTCTCCACCTATTACCCGATCTTCATTTACCTGGCGATCGTCGTCCTTTTCTCCGCCGCGGCTATCGCCGTTCCGCCGTTGATCTCGCCGAAGCGGAAGACCCCGGTTAAGGAAATGCCCTACGAATCGGGCATGGACCCCATCGGCGACGCCCGGCAGCGCTTCGACGTGAAATTCTACCTGATCGCCATCCTCTTTCTCGTCTTCGACGTGGAATTGCTGTTTCTCTATCCCTGGGCGGCCGCGTCGGGTGATTCGCCGCTGATCCCCGCCGAATTCAGCTGGCCGGTCTTCTGGGAGGTGCTGGCGTTTTTGACCACGGTGGTGCTGGCCTACGTCTACGCCTGGCGGAAAGGGGTGTTCCGATGGCGGTAGAGCCGGGCGGCGGCGCGTTCTTCGGCCGGCTGGCCGATCTGGTCGCCAACCTGTCGCGCAAGTGGAGCCTGTGGCCGATGCCGTTCGCCACGGCCTGCTGCGGCATCGAGCTGATGGCGACCGGCGCCTCGCGCCACGACATCGCCCGCTTCGGCGCCGAGGCGATGCGCTTCAGCCCGCGCCAGTGCGACCTGATGATCGTGGCCGGCCGCGTGGCCATGAAAATGGTCCCGGTGCTGCAACGCATCTGGCTGCAAATGCCGGAGCCGAAATGGTGCATTTCGATGGGCGCCTGCGCGTCGTCGGGCGGCGTCTTCGACACGTACGCCACGGTGCAGGGGATCGACCGCTTCATCCCGGTGGACGTGTACGTGCCCGGTTGTCCGCCGCGGCCGGAGCAGCTGCTGCAATCGCTGATGGACATCCAGGCCATCGTATCGCGTTCCGGCACCGTCCTGGGCGGGGAGTTCAACAAGCGCGAACAGGCGGAAGCGCCGAAGCCGTTAGGGCCGGAAACGCCGCCGGCCGAGTTGCTGGTGGCGCCGGGCAGCTACCGCACAGCGACCCGGCTGCAAGGCGACGCCGTGGGGGGCGAGAAGCGATGACCCACGAGGAGATCCTGAGGAAGCTCCGCGACTACTTCGGCCTCGAGTCGTTCGCGACCTCCGACTTCCGCGACAACCGGCGGGTCCATGTCGCACCGGAGCGCTTGTACGAATTCCTGGAGTTTTTGAAGCGCGAATGCGGATTCGATCTCCTGGCCGAGCTGGGCGGCGCCGATTACCTGCACTACCCCGGCGCAAAGGATCGTTACGGGGTCTGGTACATCCTGGTGAACACAGCGACGGGCCGGCGGCTGTTCGTCAAGACGTTCGTCAACGATCCCGACCCACGGCTGCCGTCGTGCTTCCCGCTGTGGCGCGGGGCCGACTGGATGGAGCGCGAGGTCTACGACATGTACGGCGTGGTCTTCGACGGCCATCCCGACCTGCGCCGCATCCTGATGCCCGACGAGTTCGCGGCGTTCCCGCTGCGCAAAGACTACCCGCTGCGCGGCCGGGGCGAACGGCACAACTTCCCGGCGCTGGCGCGGGCGGAAGGGTGATCGGCGAGCCGGGGGCGTAAGCCCCCGGAGATGGGCGCAACGATTGCAGGATCACTCCGGGCGCTCACGCGACCCGGCTCGCCTGTGGAGACCGACATGCCCCTGGAACTGGCCGACGCCATCGCCCCGCCCGAGGGGCCGGACAAGGAATTCCTCTGGACGCTCAATTTCGGGCCGCAGCACCCGGCCACGCACACCACCCTGCGCCTGGTCCTCACGCTCGACGGCGAGACGGTCGTCAAGGCGGTGCCCGACATCGGCTATCTGCACAGCGGCTTCGAAAAGCTCGGCGAGCACCTCGACTTCAACCAATACTGCACCATCGTCGATCGGATGAACTACATCTCGCCGGTGGCCAACGAGGTGTCCTGGTTCGCGGCCGTCGAGAAGCTGATGGATATCCAGCTGACGCCGCGGTGTCAGTACATCCGCACCATGTTCGCCGAGCTGATGCGCATCCACGACCACCTGCTGGCGTGCGGCGCCGCGGCGCTCGACCTCGGCGGCTTCACGGCGTTCCTCTACGCCTTCAACCAGAAGGAAAAGATTTACGACATTTGCGAGTCGGCGGCGGGGCAACGGTTCCATCCGAGCTATTTGCGCATCGGCGGCCTCTTGCGCGACCTTGGCGACGACACGATCGCCCAGATCCGGGCCTTCGTCAAGGAGTTTCCGAAGGCCCACGCCGACGTGGTGCGGCTGCTCAACCGCAACCGCATCTTCATCGACCGGATGCGCGACATCGGCTACCTCTCGAAAGAGGACGCCAACAACCTCAGCTGCACCGGCCCGGTGGCGCGGGCCAGCGGCGTCGTCCGCGACCTGCGTAAGGACGAGCCGTACCTGGCTTATCCGCAATTGGATTTCAAAGTCGTCTGCTCCGACGGCTGCGATTGCCTGGCGCGGTACCTGGTGCGCATGGAGGAGATGCTCGAAAGCCTCAAAATCATCCAGCAGTGCGTCGAGAACCTGCCGGCCGGCCCGGTCAACGTGGACGTGGACAGCAAGGCCGTTTTGCCCAACCAAATGTCGGTTTATCGCAGCATCGAGGGGCTGATCCAGCACTTCGAGCTGATTATGACGAACCGCCAGTGGAAGCCGCCGGTGGAAGAGGTGTACGCGGCGACCGAGGCGCCCAACGGCGAGCTGGGCTATTACGTCGTCTCCGACGGCAGCGGCGTGGCCTACCGGGCGCGAACGCGGCCGCCGTCGTTCATCCATTTTGCGATTTTCCCGTACCTGATCGTCGGCCACCAGCTGAGCGACGTGGTGGCGGTGCTGGGCAGCCTC
This sequence comes from Gemmataceae bacterium, assembly GCA_035546275.1. GTDB lineage: Bacteria > Planctomycetota > Planctomycetia > Gemmatales > Gemmataceae > UBA4732. Next base: position 20,922 of record DATKHW010000965.1, on the reverse strand, counting down.
AACATCATCGCGGCGGAGTTGGACCGGTAAAAGAGTTTTTGAGCTACCAGCTATTAGCTAATAGCTGGTAGCTGTTAGCGAGGGGAATCGATGGCCGTCCTGAGTCCGGAGCTTCGACAGCGGATTCTCGACTATTTACCGCGCTACCCAAGCAAGCAGGCGGCGACGCTGCCGGCTTTGCACCTGGTGCAGGACGAGATGCGCTGCGTGCCGCTGGAGGCCGTGCGCGAAATTGCGGAGATTCTGGACCTCAGTCCGGCCGAGGTCAACGACGCGATGACGTTCTACGGCTTCTTCCGCGGCGAGCAGAACAGGCTCGGCCGGACGCGGCTGTGGGTCTGTCGCAGCCTGGCGTGCGGCCTGCGCGGGGCGGACGAACTGCTGACGACGGTGTGTCAGAAGCTAGGCGTGCGGCCCGGCGGCACGACGGCGGACGGGGCGATCACGGTGGAATTCGCGGAGTGCATCGGCGTCTGCGAAGGGGCGCCGGCCGTGCTGGTCAACGACGAGGGCCGGCCGAACGTCACGCCGGAGAAGGTGGACCCGCTGATCGAGGAGCTGCGGACAAATCCGCCGAAACTGCATCACACGCTGGCGACGATCCCGCCGCAGGCGTCCTGACGTGGGACAGGATTCCAATCCTGTCGTGGTGAAGAGACAGGATTGGAATCCTGTCCCACATGCGAAATGGTGATTGCCGATGCCCGACTTCGAACCCGTCCTCCTGGCCCGCATCCTCCGCAAGGCGTCGCCGGCGCTAGACGCCTACCGCGCCGACGGCGGCTACCAGGCCTTGCAGAAGGCCGTCCATGAGATGACGCCGGCCCAGGTGACGCAAGCGGTCAAGGACTCCGGCCTCCGCGGCCGCGGAGGCGCCGGCTTCCCGACCGGGCTGAAGTGGACCTTCCTGCCCAAGGACCACCCCGGCCCCATCTACATGTGCATCAACGCCGACGAGAGCGAACCCTGCACCTTCAACAACCGCATCCTCATGGAAGAGGACCCGCACCAGGTGCTCGAAGGGACCATCCTCTCCTGCTACGCCACGCGGGCCAGCGTCGCCTACATCTACATCCGCTACGAATACGGCCCCGCCACGCGGGCCATGCAGAAAGCCATCGACGAGGCCTACGCCGCCGGGCTGCTCGGCAAGAACATCCTCGGCAAGGGGTTCAACCTGGAAGCGTACATTCACCGCGGCGCCGGCGCCTACATTTGCGGAGAGGAAACAGGGCTGATCGAGAGCCTGGAGGGCAAGCGGGCCTGGCCGCGCATCAAGCCGCCTTTCCCGGCCGTCGAGGGCGCTTTCCGCAAGCCGACCGTCGTCAACAACATCGAGACGATGGCGTGCGTGCCCCACATCATCCAGCGCGGCGTGGAGTGGTTCAAGTCGATCGGCGTGCCGGCCGACCCGAAGAACCCGCGCGACGCCGGCAGCTACGGGCCGAAGCTCTACTGCATCAGCGGCCATGTGAACAAGCCTTGCTGCGTCGAATTGCCGCTCGGCGTGACGGTGCGCGAGCTGGTGGACAGGCACGGCGGCGGCGTCTGGAAGGGGCGCAAGGCCAAGGGCTGCATCCCCGGCGGCATCAGCATGGGCCTCATGACGGAGGCCGAGTTCGACACGCCGCTCGATTTCGCCGGCCCTGGCAAGGTCGGCTGCCTCGGCCTCGGTACGGCAGCCGTCACCGTCTTCGACGAGGAAACCAACATCGCCGATGTTTTGTATAATATTTGTCGCTTCTTTGAGCACGAGTCGTGCGGCCAGTGCACGCCCTGCCGCGAGGGGACCGGCTGGATGCTGAAGATCACGGATCGATTGCGGCGCGGCCAGGGGCGATTGGAGGACTTGCAGATTCTCGACGAGGTCGGCGACAAGATCGGCATCATGCCGGGCACGACGATCTGCGGCCTGGCCGACGGCGCCGGCTGGCCGGTGAAACAGGCGGTGCGTAAGTTCCGAAAAGAGCTGGAATCGTACATCAAGAGCGGACAGAAAGCCAAGGCGCTGCCGGTCCTGGCGGCGCACTGAGGCGAGCTAGGGGCGTCCGCCCCCGGAGGGAGGGTCATCATGCGATGCATCCGTGTCATCGCGCTTGTGGCGGTCGCGGCCTTGCTATCGTCGGGGTGCAAGGACAAGTCGGGCTCCAAGGAGAAGGAAGGCGTGACTTCGGGAGCGGAGCACGGGCTCGATTCGCAGCCCGGCGTCATGAGTGGCTTGCCGGCCGTGGGCCGGACGGTGGCTCTTGTCGAACTGCAGCAGATCGCCCAGCTCTATTTTAGTCATCTCGACGACGGGCCGCAGGTGGGCAAGCTGGTCCTCGCCGATCTCCAGAAGAGCGACCGGAAGCTCTATGACGCGTGGCAACAGAAGGCGGTCGTCCTCTTGGCCGGCGATCCGTCGAAGTCGTCGCTCAACGCCTCCACCACGATCGTCGCCTACACTCCCGTCGATGCGAAGACCAACCCCAAGGGCGGCCTCGCCGGCTTCCTCGACGGACACGCCGACCGGGTGCCCCCGGGATTCACCGGATACACTGAACTCGGGCCCCAGATCGGACAGTAATCGGATTGGAGAAAGCCGGAATGGCCGTCGTCTACGTCAACGACAAGCCGGTCGATATCGGCGCCGAGAAGCTGAACCTCATCCAGGCCGCCAAGAAGGCGGGCGTCTTCGTGCCGCACTACTGCTGGCACGAGGCGCTCACCGTCGTCGCCAGCTGCCGCATGTGCCTGGTCGAGGTCGGCGAGAAGAAGCCGGACGGCTCGGTCGCCATGCAGCCCAAGGTCGTGCCCGGCTGCCAGACGCCGGCCAAGGACGGGACGGTCATCGTCACCAACAGCAAGAAGGCCCGCGACGCCCAGATGATGACGCTGGAGGACCTGCTCCTCAACCACCCGCTCGACTGCCCCGTTTGCGACAAGGCCGGCGAGTGTCTGCTGCAAGACTATAGCTACGGATACGGCAAGTCGCAGAGCCGGATGATCGACCAAAAAAACACGCCGCCCAACAAGCCGCACATCGGCCCCAACGTCACGCTCTTCGCCGACCGCTGCATCATGTGTTCCCGCTGCGTGCGGTTCACGCGCGAGATCAGCGGCGAGGCGGAGCTGCAGGTCATCAACCGCGGCGACCATTCCGAGATCGACACATTCCCCGGCGAGCCGCTCGACAACAAGCTGGCCACGAACGTCGTGGATCTCTGCCCCGTCGGAGCGCTGTGCAGCAAGGATTTTCTGTACACCCAGCGCGTCTGGAACCTCAAGACGATGGACAGCGTCTGCGCCGACTGCTCGACGGGGTGCAGCATCCACCTGGACGGCAACAAGAACATTGTGTATCGGCTGCGTCCGCGCTACAACCCGCAGGCGCAGGGCCATTTCATGTGCGACGACGGCCGACTCGGCTGCCACTATGTCAACGCGAAGGAGCGTTTCCTCCGGCCGGCGGCCCGGCGCAACGGCGAGCTGACTGCCGTGGCGTGGTCGGAGGCCGTGGCCGAGATCCGGCAGGCGTTCAAGGACGCGGCGGCCAAGGACGGCGGGGCGGTGGTCGCCGTGCTGTCGCCTTTTCTGACCTGTGAAGAGGCGTATCTGCTGGCGAAATACATCCGGGGGTTGTCGCCGTTCGCCCGGCTGGCGCTGGGCCCCGTGCCGGTCGTCGGCGAGGACGACACGTACCCGAAGGACCGCCGCGGCCGACCGATTCAGCCGGTGAAGTTCACGATCCGGGCCGAAAAATGCCCGAACCGTAAGGGCGTCGAGGCGGTGCTGGCTCGCTTCCAGGGCAAACCGATCGGCTTCGAGGAGGTCGTGAAGTCGGCGGCGGACGGCGGCGTACAGGCGCTTTACCTGGCGGCCGGCTACCCGCCGCGGCCGAGCGGTTGGATTTCGGAGGCGCAGGCCAATGCGCTAAAAAAGGTCCCGCTGGTCGTCTGCCACGACATCCTGCCGTCGCCGGTAAGCGCGTTCGCTCATTACATCCTTCCCGGAACGACTTTCGCCGAGAAGGAAGGGACGTTCGTCAACCACGCGGGGCTGGCGCAGGCGCTCCACTGGGGCGTGACGCCGACCGGCGAGTGCCGTACCGACGGGCAGGTGTTTCTGGACTTGTTGCAGCGGCGCGGGTTGGTCCATGCTCCGACGCTGCGGAAGGAATTGGCCGGGGAAATCAAGTATTTCGCTCCACTGGCCGGTGGCGACATCGGAGAGTATGGCATTCTGCTGGAATCGGGGAAGTGACGCATTCGAGCACGACGCGCCAGCAAGTGATGAAGACGAAAGCACTTGCTGGCGCTGTGTACTCATAGCAAAAAGATCGCGACGTACCATGTACGCCGACTTCAACTTCTGGGTCACGCTGGTCATCATCGTCGTGGTGATGGGCGTCGTTCAGGGTGCGTGCGCGTACCTCGTGCTGCTGGAGCGCAAGATCGCCGCCTGGACGCAGGACCGCATCGGCCCCAACCGCGCCGGGCCGTTGGGCCTGCTCCAGCCGATCGCCGACGGACTCAAATTCGTCTTCAAGGAACAACTCGTCCCCGCCAAGGTGGATAAGCTGTTTTACTTCACCGCCCCGGCCGTGGCAATGACGGCCGCTCTGATGGCCTTCGCCGTCGTGCCGTTCGGGCGGACCTGGGCGCCGCCTTCCTACCCCTGGCCGCAGACCGTTGAGGAGCAATCAGCCCGCGACAACGACCCGGCGTTCAAGCAGGAATTGGCGGAGTACAACAGCGCCGGCCGGGGAAACATCGCCGCCGTGCAGTGGGTCGTCGCCGCGCACGTCGAGGTCGGCCTCATCTACGTCTTCGCCGTCGGCAGCCTGGCCGTGTACGCGGTCGTCCTCGGCGGTTGGTCGTCCAACAGCAAGTACAGCTTCCTCGGCGCTCTCCGCTCCAGCGCCCAGCTCATCAGCTACGAGATCCCGCTCGGCCTGGCCGTGCTCGGCGTCCTCTTCGTCACCGGCTCGCTCAACCTCGAGCGCATCATTGAGTACCAGGACAAACACGGCTGGAACGTGCTTTTTCAGCCGGTCGCCGCCCTCCTGTTCGCGGTCAGCGTCTTTGCGGAGTGCAGCCGTCTGCCGTTCGACCTGCCGGAGACGGAGCAGGAGCTGGTGGGCGGCTACCACACCGAGTACACCGGCATGAAGCTGGCCCTGTTCCTGCTGGGCGAGTACGTCCACATGATTACCACGAGCCTTCTCGTGGTGATCCTCTTCTTCGGCGGCTGGGAGCTGCCGTGGGTCGCCGTGCCCGGCCCCGACAACGCCGGAACGATCATCCTCAAGCTGATCGTTCTGTCGGTAAAAATGATCCTGTTTATATTCTTCTACATGTTCGTGCGCTGGACCGTGCCGCGCTTCCGCTTCGACCAGCTGATGGGATTGACGTGGAAGGTGCTGATGCCGCTGGCGCTGGTGAACGTGGTGATCGTGCTGGTCGTCCATCAGGTCCGGCCGCTGGGCGATTACAGCGACTGGTTGATTGCGGTCCTTACCGTCGCGGCGCTGATCGCGGTCGGCGTCTATACGGCGAAATTGCCGCGGCCGCCGACCCGCGTGCGGACGGCTTACCGTGGGCATGGCGCGGAACAATTGACCCTGGCGAGCGAACACGCGGTTTCGCCGTGACGCGGGGCGGTTTTGGCTAACAGCTAATAGCTAATAGCTGTTAGCTAAAGAAAAGGATCCTACGGATGCCCATTGCGGAAATTCAGGTGACCTGGGTGAAGACGCCGCGGATGGGGCTGTTCGAGCAGCTCTATCTGCCGGCCCTCGCCGCGGGCCTGGCCACGACGATCAACCACGCCGCCAAGGTGGTCTTCGGCGGCGGGGCGATCACGCAGCAGTTCCCGGAGCAGCGGCCGAAGCTGCCGGCCATCTACCGCGGCGTCCACCGGCTCAACCGCGACGAGAACGGCCGGGTCAAGTGCGTCGCCTGCTACATGTGCTCGACGGCCTGCCCGGCCCATTGCATCGACATCGTGGCGGCGCCGTCGCCTTGGCCGGACCGCGAAAAGTACCCGGAGACGTTCGTCATCGACGAGCTGCGCTGCATCTACTGCGGTATGTGCGAACAGGCCTGTCCGGTTGACGCCATCGAGCTGACGACGCTGGCCGACCTGACCGGCCTGAGCCGCGAGGAGATGATGTTCGACAAGGAGAAGCTCTTAAGCGTCTTCGACCAAACAGTGAAGATGGGGACCGACCCGGTGCGCACGACGCGGGGCGCGCTGGGCCCGGCGTCGGAGCTGCCGCCGGATTCGGGGCTGACGACGTCGTCGTCGGCGCAGAGCTGAAGATTTCACCGCGGAGAACGCGGAGAGCGCAGAGAGAAGACAAAAAAGAGTTCCATAGGAACTGTGCCGTCTTCGTGCTTTATTCTTTCTTCTCTCCGCGTTCTCCGCGTTCTCCGCGGTGAAATGTGTTTGTCTTGTTTTTGGAATTGCTCATGCCGTCGTGGGTCTTCGTGCTGCCGTTGCTGGCGGGCGCCGCCGCCGTCTACCTGCTGCTGCCGCGGCCGCGCGCCTACCCCGTCCTCTGGGGCGCCCTCCTGGGCCTCGCCGCCCTGGGGCTGGCCGGCTGGCTCATCGTCGGCCTCGGCGTGCTGACGCCGGAGTCGTTCCTCTTCTACGTCTTCTCCGCCGCGGCCGTCGGCTTCGGCGCCCTGCTCGTCACCCAGCGGAATCCAGCCCGTGCCGCGCTCGCCTTTGCCCTGGTCGTCCTCAGCACCTGCGGCCTGTTTCTGCTGCTGGCGGCGCCCTTCCTCATGGCGGCCACCATTATCATTTACGCCGGCGCCATCATCGTGACGTTTCTCTTCGTCCTCATGCTGGCCCAGCAGGAGGGGCCGTCCGACGCCGATGCGCGGAGTCGGGAGCCGCTGCTGGCCTCCGTCATCGGCTTCGTCCTGCTGGGGGCGCTGCTCTACGTCCTTCAGCTGCAAAACGACGCGCGTGTCGCAAGCCTCGCCGCCGACAGGCTGGACAAGCTCCTGCAGCGCACCCGACAGCTGGAGGACCAGGAAGACCCGGAGGCCATTCGCCGCGGCGTCGGGCACTTCAGCGACGACGGCAAGGTGTACGAATTTGACCAGATATTTAAGGACTACAAAGATGCTCTGAGCCTAGTGAACGCCGACGACCTCGGCAAATACGTGGAAACGGAGATCCAGGCCAAGGACAACAACGGCGAAGGATTCAAAGAGGCCGACCTCGCGCAAATGAAAAAGATGCTTGCCGATCTGGAACGAGTCGGCGTGGCGGCGCGAGCCCAGCTCCACGGCCGACTGCGGCCGACCGCCGGCGCCGCGCTCTCCTCTTACAGCGGGCCGCCGCCCAACCTGCCGGCCGCCGAGATGCGCACCGACGCCGACGGCCGACCGCCGCTGCCCGGCGACAACCCGGGCTATCTCGGCAAGTCGCTCTTCACCGATTATCTGCTGCCCGTCGAGCTGGCCGGTTTCCTGCTGCTGTCCGCCGCCATCGGGGCCATCGCCATCGCCAACCGCCGCACCTCGGAGGCGCCGTGATCCCCGAAATCCCGCTGCACCACTACCTGGTCGTCGGCGCCGTCCTCTTCTGCCTGGGGATGATCGGCTTCCTCGCGCGCCGCAACCTGATCGTGATGTTCCTCTGCGCCGAGATGATGCTGCAAGGGGTGGCGATCAATTTGGTCGCCTTCGCCCGCTACCGCGGCAACCTCGAAGGGCAGGCCTTCACGCTGTTCATTATCACGGTCGCCGCCTGCGAGGCCGCCATCGCCCTGGCCCTGATCCTCATGCTGTTCCGCCGGAAGAAGTCGCTCGACGTCAGCCTGTGGCAGGAGCTGCGCGAGCCGCTCCAGGAGCCGATCGTGGACGACGAGCCGCTGCCGCCGCCGGAGAAAGAAGAACCGACGCCCAGCCTCACGCCGGCCGGCTTGGAACCCGAGCACCGCGAAGAGAAGAGCCATGTCTGACGTCGGCGCTCTGCTTTGGCTGATTCCGGCGCTGCCGCTGGCCGCGGCCGTCGTCACTGCCTTCCTCGGGCCGAAGTTCCTGCGCGCCCAGAGCCATTGGCCCTGCGTCCTCGGCTCCGCCGCCTCCTGCGTCCTGTCGCTGATCGTTTGGTGGGCCGTTTACACGGCGCCCGGCGACGTAAACGTGAAGCCGGCGCAGGTGCATTCCTATTACACCGTCTTCCAGGCCGGCGGCCTGCAGGTCGATTTCAGTCTCCGCGCCGACGCCCTGACGGCCATGATGCTGGTGATGATCACGTTCATCAGCACGCTGATTGCGATTTATTCGATCGGCTACATGCACGGCGAGTTGAATGGCGGCCACGGGCACGCGGCCCCTCACCCCCAACCCCTCTCCCCCGGGGGGAGAGGGGTTGGGGGTGAGGGGCACGGCGCCCCGGCGAGTCCGAATTACGGCTACCCGCGCTTCTTCGCGGAAGTGGCGCTGTTCATCTTCTCGATGACGATGCTCGTGCTGGCCGACAACCTGTTCATCCTTTACGCCGGCTGGGAAGGCGTCGGCCTGTGCAGCTACCTTCTGATCGGCTTCTGGTTCACCAAGCCGTCGGCGGCGAACGCGGCCCGCAAGGCGTTCCTCGTCACGCGCATCGGCGACGTCGGCCTCTTCCTCGGCATCCTGATGCTGTGGCTCACCACGGGCCATCTGGATTATGAAGGCGTCTTCGCCAACTTCGCCGCCAACGCTGGGCCGGACCGCGGCTTCTATCTCACCCTCGTTTGTCTCTTGCTCTTGTGCGGAGCGGCCGGCAAGTCGGCCCAGTTCCCGCTGCACGTCTGGCTGCCCGACGCCATGGAAGGCCCGACGCCGGTCAGCGCCCTCATCCACGCCGCCACGATGGTGACGGCCGGCGTCTACCTCGTCGCCCGCTTCACGCCGCTGTTCGTCCAGGCGCCGATCGCCCAGCTGGTCGTCGCCTGCGTCGGTTGCTTCACCGCCCTGTTCGCCGCCCTCATCGCGCTCACGCAGAACGACCTCAAGCGCGTGCTGGCCTATTCGACGCTGAGCCAGCTTGGCTACATGTTCCTCGGCCTCGGCTGCGCTGTCGGCCCGCCCGCGATCGCCACGGACGCCGTGTCCGCGGCCATGTTCCACCTGTTCACGCACGCTTTCTTCAAGGCGCTCTTGTTCATGGCGGCCGGCAGCGTCATGCACGCCATGGGCGATGTCATCGACATGCGGCGATTCGGCGGGCTGCGCAAGGTGCTGCCGATCACGCACTGGACCTTCCTGGCCGGCGCCGCCGCCCTGGCCGGCTTCCCATTTTTGTCCGGGTTCTGGAGCAAGGACGAGATCGTCGGCGCCGCCTTTGTGGCCGGCCCCACGTTCGGCGGCGTCTACTACGCCCTGTTCCTGGCGGCCATGCTGACGGCGTTCCTGACGGCTTTCTATACATTCCGGGCCTACTTCCTCACCTTCTGGGGCGAGACGCGCATCCCGGAGGAGGCCGGCGGCCATGCCCACGAATCGCCGCCGGTGATGACGACGCCGCTGGTCATTCTCGCAGTGTTCGCCGTCGGCGTCGGCGCTGTTCTGGCGCTGCCGCCCTGGCATTTGTTCGGCGATTTCCTGGTGCGGACGCCGGGCCTGGTCGCGGGACCGGAGCATGGCATGAACTGGCCGATGATGGGGATCAGCGGCCTGATCGCGCTGGCCGGGATCGGTTTGGCGTACTGGATGTACGTCCGCCAACCGAGCGCTGCGGCGCAGGCGGCGCAGACGTTTGGCCCGGCTTACACGGCGTCGAGCCACAAGTTTTTCATCGATGAGATCTATGACGCCGTGATCGTCAAGCCAATGGAGGGATTCGCGCGGGCGATGCGGTGGATCGACCAGAACATTGTGGACGGTCTGGTCGATCTGATCGGGCAGGTTCCGCGCTTTTTGGGACAGCTTTTCTGGCCGATCCAAAATGGGCTGGTGCAGTATTACGCCCTGCTGATGGTGCTGGGGCTGGCCGTGTTCCTGATCGCCTTGGTCCGCTTCCTTCCTATGGGAACGCCATGACGACGCTGGTTCTGCTGCTGCTAATGTTGCCGCTCGCCGGCGCCGTCGCGGCCGCTCTGCTGGGTTCGGGCCGGCCGGCCGCGGTGCGCTGGGTTAGCCTCGCCGCCGCGGCCGCGACCCTCGTCGCCGCCGTGGCCGTCGCGGCCGGCTTTGTGAACCTGCCGCCGCACGACGGCGCCAGGACGTTTCAGCCCGAATTCGTGCCAGGCGCCGCCGCCGACCTCCCGCACGCCACGACATGGAACCTGCTCATGCTCCGCCAAGGGACCGCCATCCAGTTTTACGTCGGCGTGGACGGCCTGAACCTCTGGCTGATCGTGCTGACCGCCCTGCTGATGGTTTCCGGCGTTTTGGTATCGTGGAAATCGGTGACGGAGCGCGACAACGAGTTCTTCGCCTGGCTGCTGGCCCTGGAAGTCGCCATGATCGGCGTCTTCTTGGCGTTCGACATCATTCTCTTTTACGTCTTTTTCGAGCTGACATTGGTGCCGCTCTTCTTCCTGATCGGCATCTGGGGCGGACCGCAGCGCCAGTACGCCGCTCGCAAGTTCTTTATTTACACATTGGCCGGCAGTCTCATCACGCTGCTCGGAGTGATCGGGGCGGTGCTGGCAGTCGCCAACGACCCGGCCGTCGCCCGCATGGTCGAGGAGAAGCAATACGTCGCCGCCGACTCGGCCAACGAATTGACCTTTTCCATCCCGCGCCTGGTCGAGCTGATCCGGGGCCACACCGACGGCCTGGACGTGAACGTCAAGACCGCCGGCGCGGCGAAGCCCGATGAATACACCAGGAAAAACGCCAACGAAGCTCTAAAAAATGCACAAGATCGGCTGACTTACTGGCGCTGGGTGGAGTTCTTCGTATTTCTCGCCATGATGGTCGGCTTCGCCATCAAGGCGCCGCTGTTCCCGGTGCATACCTGGTTGCCGCTGGCCCACGTCGAGGCGCCGACGGCCGGCTCTGTGCTGCTGGCCGGCATCCTGCTCAAGATCGGCGTCTACGGCTTCCTGCGATTGTGCATTCCGCTGGCGCCCGACGCCAGCCTCGGCTTCGGCACGCCGCTGATCGGCGTGCTCGGCGTCATTGGCATCCTTTACGGATCGCTGTGCGCCCTGGCCCAGGACGACATCAAGAAGCTGGTCGCCTACAGCAGCGTGGCCCACCTCGGCTACTGCGTGCTGGGACTGTTCGCCCTGAACATGACGGGCATGAGCGGCAGCCTCTTGCAGATGATCAACCACGGCCTGTCTACCGGGGCGCTGTTCCTTCTCGTGGGCATGTTGTATGAGCGTTATCACACCCGGCAAATGGCGGATTACGGCGGCATGGCGTCGCGGCTCAAGCTCCTGGCCGTTTTCTGGGTGTTCATTGCGATGACGAGCATCGGCTTGCCGGGCCTGAACGGTTTCGTCGGCGAGACGCTGACCATGGCCGGCATGTATGCGTTCCGTGGGCCGCAGGTCCCCGGCTGGCTGCTGACGGGACTGGCGGCGTGCGGCGTGGTGCTCGGCGCCTGGTACATGCTGACGCTGTTGCGGCGCGTCTTTTTCGGAGCGCTGAAGGAGCCGGCTCACAACGGGCATGGGCCGGTGCGCGACCTGAACGGCCGCGAGGTGCTTGCCCTGGCGCCGATCGCGGCGCTGTGCGTGTTTCTGGGCGTTTGGTCGCAGCCGTTTCTGGATTCGGTGCGGCCGGACCTGGGCGTCGTGGAGCACATCGCCGACGGGGCCAAGGCTCGCGCCGCCGGCTGGAACGGCCCGGCCGTGGCGCTACAACCGGCGGCCTCGCCTTACGCCGTGTCGGGAGAACATGCACCGTGAATGAGGCGATCACCCACGCCCTGATGAACTATCTGCTGCTGGCGCTGCCTGAGCTAGTGCTGGGCGTCTTCGCCTGCGTGATGTTCCTGGGCGCGACGTGGCGCGGCGGCCGCAATTTGTGGGGCGGCGGCGCCCTGGTCGGCCTTGGCCTGGCCGCCGCGGCCCTGATTTTCACGGCGTTCGCCGTCCCGACGATCCAGGCGATGCAGGCGCGGCTAGCCGAAATCCCGCGTCAGCTGGACGAGATCAAAACGGAAAAGACCATCACGGCGGAGAAAGCGGAGAAAGAAACGGCGGATTTGCAGGCGGAGAGCCAGGAGCTGACGGCGACGATCGACGCCCAGCGCTACGCCGGCCCGCTGGTAAACACGGGGCTGACGCTGTTCCTCAAGGCCCTGGCGCTGGCCGGCGCCGTCGTGCTAGTCCTGACCGGCTGGAACGAGGTTTCGGACGACCTGGCCGCCGAGTTCCACGCCTGTCTGCTCCTTATCACCGCCGGCGTCTGCCTGACCGGGGCGGCCAACGATCTCGTCACGCTTTTCCTCTCTTTGGAGCTGATTAGTATACCGACCTATATTCTCCTGTATCTGCCGCGGAGCGACGCCAAGGCGCAGGAGTCGGCGATGAAGTATTTCCTCCTGAGCATCTTCTCGTCGGCGCTTCTGCTTTTCGGCTTCAGCTACCTCTATGGCGCCGCGGGGACGACGAACCTGACGGCGGTGGGCGAAGCCGTGATGAAGCCTGGCCAAGACGCGGGGTCGGCCGGGCTGACGTGGACGGCGGTGGTGTTGGCGACGGCCGGCCTCGGCTTCCGTATCACGGCCGTGCCGTTCCATTTCTATGCGCCGGACGTGTACGAGGGGACGACGCCGTCGGCCGCCGCCATCCTGTCGTTCGTGCCCAAGGTGGCCGGCTTTGCCGTGCTGCTCCGCATCTTCGGCTACAACTTCGGTCTGCCCGGCGATTCGCACCTGATCCTCGGCCGGCTGCTGGAAGGGCAGGGCCTCAAGCTCCTGTGGATTCTGTCGGCGGTGACGATGACGCTGGGCAACGTGCTGGCGCTGCTGCAAAACAACCTGCGGCGGCTGTTGGCTTATTCGAGCGTGGCCCACGCCGGCTACATCCTGGCCGGCCTGACGGCGGGGGCGACGCTTCTGCCCGGCCAGGAGATGCGGCAAGACGGCGTCGCGGCGGTGGTGTTTTACCTGGTCGCCTACGGGGCGATGACGATCGGCGCCTTTGCGGTGTTGTCCTATCTGACAGGTCATCGAAGCCGGGTCGAGACGGTGGACGACCTGGCCGGGCTGAGCGTGAGCCGACCGGGCGCCGCGCTCTTGATGGTGCTGTTCCTGTTCAGCTTGATTGGCATCCCGCTGACGGCCGGCTTCTGGGCCAAGTGGCAGATTATCTACAGCGTGCTGTCCCTGCCGCCGGGCGCCGATTCGTTTTGGTTCATTCTCCTGGCGGTCGTCACGGCGATCAACGCGGCCATCGGCGGTTGGTACTATCTGCGGATCGCGGCGGTGATGTACCTGCGGACGCCGCTGCATCCAATGGACCGGCCGCGGTCCACGCCGGCCCTGGCGGCGGTGTGGCTGTGCGCTCTCGTCACGCTCGCGGTCGGACTCTATCCCCGGCCGTTGCAGCAGTGGGTGCAGTCGGCGCTGACGACGGGCGCGCCGGCGACTGCCGCGCCGGGGCAGACGGCGATCACGGACGCGGCGCCGGCCGCGCGTTGAGGCGTCTGACCATGTCCGCCGACCCGCTGAACGCGGCCGCCCTGGAAGTGCTGCGACGCTATCCACGGCCCCTTGTCGGGGCATGGTCTGGAGGCCATGCCCCAACCCGCCTGCAGCCGCTCGGCAACCACGGCGGATTCAGCGGCGCTCGACTGTGGCGCCTCGACGATTCACTCTGTCTCCGCGCCTGGCCGGCCGATTTCCCCCCTCAACGGCTCGCCTTCATCCATCATGGCATGATCCACGCCCGCTCGGCCGAGCTGACGTTTACGCCACGGCTGTTTCCAGCGATTGACGGAACCACGGCCGTGGGCTACGCCGGTCGCTTATGGGAGTTGCAGGAGTGGCTTCCGGGTGAAGCGGATTATCACCGCAATCCGTCGGAGGCCAAGCTGCGGGCCGCGCTCGGCGCACTGGCCCGATTGCATGAGTGCTGGCAAGCCATTCTGCCGCCGACCAGCGGCGTCTGTCCCGCCGTCACACGCCGATTGGCTGTCGACCGCGAATGGCGGGAATTGGTGCAATCCGGCTGGCGGCCGCAAGCGCAAGCCGATGATCCCGCGCGGTCGGCGGCGGAACGCGCCTGGCGGCTGCTGCCGGGACGCATTGACTCCATCCCCGACCTGTTAAGACGCTGGGTGGATCGGTCATGGCCGCTGCAGCCGTGCCTGTGCGACGTATGGCACGATCACGTCCTGTTCGACGGCGACCGCGTGAGCGGATTGATCGACTACGGGGCCATGAAAATCGACCATCCCGCCGTGGACGTGGCGCGGCTGCTGGGCAGTCTGGTGGATGACGATCTTACCGGATGGGCGATGGGCTTGACCGCGTATCGGGAAACTCGGCCGCTGTCCGCCGATGAAGCGGAACTGACGCAGACGCTGGACGCAACGGGGACGATCGCGGCGGCGGCGGTGTGGCTGCGGTGGCTGTACCACGACGGCAAGGAGTTTGAGGACCGGGCGGCGGCGGCGCGGCGGCTGGAGGGGCTGACGGCCCGCCTGGAACGCATTGCGCCGCAGGGGCGGTAAGCCCATGGGCCGACGGGACCGCGGTTGCTCCACGCGGATCGGTTCGCTAAGATGCCTCAATCGCCGGCCCCTTAGCCAAGCGGTAAGGCAGCGGATTGCAAATCCGCCATCCCCGGTTCGAATCCGGGAGGGGCCTCTGCCTGGCGCCGCCGTCCCAAGTCCGTCCAGCAGCCGTTTGCCCCGCCAACCACCTATGCACCCACGCTAAGACTCAGGGCGTTCGCGACGGTCAACCGCACCCATCCAAAACCATTCTGATACAGCCACACGCCGGCGCCAGGCATTTCCACAGCCGCGTCGCCGGCGGCGTCCAGCGCCAACAGGGAAACGTCGGCGGGGCTTAGCTGGACCCACCCCGTTGCATCTTCGTAGCTCCAGACGCCGGCCCCGGGAATCGCCGTCGCCGCGTCGCCGTTCGCATCCACGTTCACCAACGTCGCACTGGCAGGCGACAGTTGTTTCCACCCGCTCGCATCCTCGAACCGCCAGACGCCGGCGCCCGGAATCGCCACGGCCACGTCGCCGGCGCCGGCGATGCTCACCTGGGATGCGTCGGCCGTCGTGAGCTGTTTCCATCCGGTCGGATCCTCGAAACGCCACACGCCGGCGGCCGGGATTTCCACTGCTACGTCGCCGTTCGCGTCCAAGGCCAGCTGGCGGGGATTGGCCGCGGTCAGTTGTTTCCACCCGGTCGCGTCCTCAAAGCGCCACACGCCGAAGCCAGGGAATGCGGTCGCCACGACGCCGGCGCCGGCGATGCTTATCTGGGACGCATCGGCCGCCGCGAGCTGCTTCCACCCCGTCGCATCCTCGAAACGCCAGACGCCGAGGCCGGGGAACTCGGCCGCAACGTCGCCCAGCGAATCCACGCCAACCTGGGCGGCGTTGATGGACGTGAGCTGCCGCCACCCGCTGGCGCTTTCGTAGCGCCACACGCCGAGGCCGGGGAACTCGGCCGCGGCGGGCGGAGACGCGGCGTATGTGAAATGGTCCGCCGCCGACTTGGCGGAGGTCCCATATCCGAAAATTGGCGCGTTGACGTTGGCGTTGGGGTTGCTGCTGATGTTATCGGCTTCGCCGACCCCCGACTGAACCGTGACATCCACGGTCCCGGCGCCGTTCGGCACGACCACGGAAAGTTGCGTGTCGCTAAGCACCGTGACGGAATTGGCGGCGACGCCGCCGAAGAACACCGATAGGCGCCCGGCCGCGCCGGAGAAGTTTTGGCCGGCGACGATGAGCGTGGCGCCGGCCACGCCGTTGCTCGCGCTGAGGCCGGTCACCACGGGCGTCAGGTTGACGACCTGGAAATCGCCGGCGTTCAGCACTTCCAGACCGTTGGAGGCGAAGATGTCGTTGAGGTTCCAGGTGAGATTGATATTGTTGCTGGCGTCCACCGAAGCCGAGGCGCCGGTGACGTACATCGCGCTGCCGATATCGGCGACGACCAGGCCGTATTGCTGCATGGCTCGGGCCACGATCTGCGACTCGGGCGGCATGTTGGCGATCAGCGCGTTGACGGCCGGCGTGTTCGCCAGGCGCAAGCGGCTGCCCAATGGCAGGTTGTTGGCGCCTTGCGATGTGGAGACCATGTGCGAGGCGGGATAGATGTATTGCGGGTTGACGTCGCCGGCCGGCAGGGTCACGCGCAAGGCGTGGTCGATGGCGCCCTGGCCTCCCTGTGAGACAGGCAGCCCCTCATCGGGTCGCGCCAGGCCGGCCAGGATGGACAGGCCGGCGGCGTCCGCGGACGTGGCGCCCAGCGTGCGGAACATGTCCGTGTTCATGTTCCAGACGGTTTCCTGGGCCGCGTGCCACAAGCCGTCGGTGTGCGGCAGTTCCACGTTGTTGTTGTTCGGAAACAGGGTTGGGTCCGAGGGACGGGTTACGCCATACAGCTCATAGGCGATGTTGTTGTCTTCGTCCCAGACGATCAGGTGAGAATCGCCGCGCTGGCCGGCGTTGTAGCCGCCGCCGTTGGGATTCGGTCCATTCTGGTAATCGCCCTCCAGCACCGCGTTAGCCGGGATCGGCACGGGGACGATGTCGCTCTCGTCGGGGTAGTTGTCGATTGCGACGTTCACCGTTGCAGTGGAGTCGCCGTGGACAATGTTGACCGGAATGCCGTACAAGGGACTGGCGCCGTTGGCAGGGCTGTCCGCGCCCCAGTCGGGATGGAGCCGCACCGAGGCGCCGATGTGGGCGATGACGGCCGCCGAGTTGGCCGCGACGGGTGCGTTGCTGATGTTCTGATTCCAGGGATAGTCCACAGGGAAAAGCTGCTGACCGAGCAAGGTCGGCGTGACACGATCTTCCAGCTGCTCCACCTGCAAGGCACTGCGCCGGATGCGGCGCGGCCGTTCCATGCGGTTCAATCGCGAACTCCGGTCCCCAGCCCATTGCAGCAAGTGTGACAGCCCAAACATCGTCCCCTGCCTTTGACGACAACCGGAGCGCAGCCCCCGTGCAGTTGCTTCGACGGAAGCCAGCTCTTACGACCCACGGAAAATCGGCCGAGTCGCGCGGCGCCCAAGCCGCGCCAGACGGGTTCTTTTTGAAGGGGGATGTATACCTAGCTTACCTCACGAAGGCGAGTGAGGCGCGCCCACCGCTGCCCCGTCATTTCGACAAGTCGGCCACAGACCGCTTGTGTATTGCCGTCGCATCGAAGATGATTTTCCTACCGTGTTTGCAACAGGTTCCCCCGGCGCGGCGCGCTGTGCGAGTCGGTGCAGCGCATCTATTTGGGGAGGAGCAGGGCGATGGCGAGCCACATAGCGAACGCCGATGACAGGCCGCTTGACGCCTACCGCGACTACCTGCGCCTGCTGGCGCGCATGCACCTGGGCGGCCGGCTTCAAGCGAAATTGGATGCATCCGACGTCGTCCAGCACGTCCTGCTGCGGGCGCATGAGAGCCGGAACCAGTTCCGCGGCGCGACCGAGGCCGAACGGCTGGCCTGGCTCCGCGCCATCCTGGCCAACGCGCTGGCGGCGGCCGCGAGGCATTTCGACGCCGGCATGCGCGACTTGGCCCGTGAGCGGTCGCTGGAAGCCGAGTTGGATTTGTCGTCCTCCCGCATGGAATGTCTGCTCGCCGCCGATCAGACGTCGCCGAGCGAGGGAGCGGTGCGGAGCGAGGAGCTGGTACGGCTCGCGCACGCCCTGACCCAGCTGCCGGACGATCAGCGGCGCGTCGTGGAATGGCATCACCTGAAGGGTCTGCCGATCGCCGAGACGGCGGAGCGGCTGGGACGCAGCCGGGCGGCCGTGGTCGGTCTGCTGTTCCGTGGGCTGAAGCAGCTGCGCGCGCTGCTCGCGGACCCCTCGGAGGGCGGCGCATGAACCGCGATGCGATCGGCGACGCCGAACGCGAAGAACGCCTCAACGGCGTCTTGTTGAACTACGTGGAGGCGCTCGAAGCCGGCCGGGAAGCGGATCGGGATCGGCTTCTCGCGGCGCACCCCGATCTGCGGGGGGACCTGGAAGCGTTTTTCGCCAGCCACGACGCGATGGAACGATTGGCCGCACCGCTCCGCGAAGCAAACATTCGCGCGAAGCCGCCCGAAGCGGCGTCGAGCCAGGAATCGTCGGCGGGCCTGGGACAGCTCGGCGACTTCCGGCTGATGGCCGAAGTCGGTCGGGGCGGCATGGGCATCGTTTACGAGGCCGAGCAGCTATCGCTGCGGCGGCGGGTGGCGCTGAAGGTGCTGTCGTTCGCCGCCGCGCTGGACCCGCGCCGTCTGCAACGCTTCCAGAACGAGGCGCTGGCTACGGCGCAGCTGCGGCATGAAAGCATCGTCCCCGTTTACGGCGTCGGCTGCGAGCGCGGCGTCCATTACTACGCCATGCAGTTCATCGAGGGGCGCAGCCTGGCGTCGCTGATCGCGGAGCTGCGTCGGGAACAAGATGACAAGACGGCTCGCACAAGTTTGTCTCCGCCGGCGGCGGAAACGCATCCGGCGGAAGGCGCCCAGCGCACGGCCGCGTCCCAGTCGCGGGATCGGTCTCCGGGGAGCCGGCGCTACTTCGCCTGGGCGGCGGGGCTGATCCGTAAGGCCGCCGTGGCGCTGGAATACGCTCACCAGGTCGGCGTCGTTCACCGCGACGTCAAGCCGGCCAACCTGCTGCTGGACGAGCGGGGCCAAATCTGGGTCGCCGATTTCGGCCTGGCCCAGATCGCCGGCGACGCCGGCCTCACCCAGACGGGCGAACTGCTCGGCACGCTGCGTTACTCCAGCCCCGAACAAGCCCTGGGCCGGCCCGGCGTAATGGACCATCGCAGCGACGTCTATTCGCTGGGGGCGACGCTCTATGAATTGCTGACGCTGCGGCCGATTTTTGAGGGGCGCGACCGTAAGGAGCTGCTGCGGCAAATCGCGGAGAACGAGCCGCGCTCGCCGCGCGCCGCCGTCGCCGCCATCCCGGCGGAGCTGGAGACGATCGTCCTCAAGGCGCTGCGCAAGGAGCCGTCGGAGCGCTACCGCAGCGCCCAGGAATTGGCCGACGATCTGCAGCGCTTCCTCGACGACCGCCCCATTCTGGCGCGGCGGCCGACCGTGACGGAACGGGCATGGAAGTGGGCCAGGCGGCGGCCGTCCATCGTGGCCGCGGGGATCGTAATCCTGCTGCTGCTGGCCGTGGGGTCCTTCGTCAGCGCCGCCTTGCTCCATGCCGAACAGGAGCGGACGAAGCAGGAGAAACGCAACGCGGAGGACGCCTACCGGCGCGAACGGCAGCGGGCCGAGGAGGCCGAGTCGCGGCTGCGTCTCGCCCGCCGCTCGGTGGACGAGCTGATCCAGGTCAGCGAGGAAGAGCTGGCGGACCGGCCCGGGATGGAGCCCGTCCGCAAGCGACTTTTGCGCTCGGCGTTGGCGTTTTACCAGGAGATCATCGAGCAGCGCCGCGACGATCGGGACGCCCAGGCGGAGCTGGTGGACACGACGCAGCGCGTAGAAAAGATCCTGGCCGACCTGGCCGTGCTGCAGGCGGCGGGCAAGCTGTATCTGCTGGGACAGACGGCCGTGCATGACGATCTCGGCCTCGACGACGGCCAGCGGAAGAAGGTGAAGGAGCTGACCGCCCGCCTTGGCAAGCGCTGGATGGAATCGTTCAACGATCTGGCGCCGCTGTCGCCGGCCGAGCGCGGCCGTCGCGTCGTGGAGCAGGCGCGAGCCGACGAGGCGGAGGTCAATGCGATCCTGACCGGGGCGCAGCAGGACCGGCTCCGCCAGATCGGGTTGCAGGCGGACGGGCCCGGCGCCTTCCGCGATCCGGAGACAGCGGCCCGCTTGCAGCTGACGGCCGAGCAGCGCGAGCGCATTCGCGCTATCGAGGACGACGCCTTTTTCAGCTGGATGCGCATGGCCGGACCGCATCCCGGCGGCGGACCGGACCCGGCGAAGGATCGGCCGGCCAATGAGCGCATCCTGGAAGCGCTCACGGCGGAACAGGTCACGCGCTGGAAGCAACTGACAGGCGAACCGTTCAAGGGTTCGCTCATGCCGGCGCCGCCGCCGTTCGGTCCGCCGCCCCCTGCTCCGCCGCCGCACTGATCCTTGCGGGAATCCGCAAGAACAAACCGCGCCAGTCAGTGCGTCGGCGGTGAAGCGGCGTTGGCTGCCTGCTCTGCATCCATCGCGGCATCCATGATGTGGAGAGTCCCGGTCCGGATCCGGTCGCTGAGTTCAGCTGTCAGCTTGCTCATTAAGAGATCGCTTTGATCGGCAGGAGCCTCCGTGCCGGCGTAGGCAATGACGCAGCGGCAATAGGCCTCGTCGTCCGAAGCGGCCTGCGGATAGGCAATCCGAATCGGGACCTGTGGCTGCGGCCCCTGCGCCGAGAGCGCACGGAAAGCGGCGGCGGCCCGGAACAAAGTGATTCCGCCGGCGATCAGTTCATGGACCACTTGTTCCTTAGCGGCGATTCGCGCCGCGACGGCCCTTACGCTTGGGTCGCCGCGAAAGATGATTTCTTCGGATGGGGCGGCCGCCGGAACGGCGCGACGAGTGGCTGTGTGAAACGACGCCGCAGCGATCAGGACGACGGCTGAAACGCCCAGGAACGCCCAACGGTTTACCAGCTTCATCAATCCGCCCCCCGAATCTCAAGCAAAGAAAGCATTCCCTGACCGCGAAACGCGTCGGCTGGAAGGGCGCCCGCCTCGCCAGGCCTGTCTAGGGAGATAGTCGCGTTGCGGAGGGAAAAACCGCCGCGCAACTTTTCCATGCGCCGCGCGCTGCATTCCTCGGCCCTGCGCATCCCTAGAGAAAGAGACGTCTCTGCTTCCCGAACGACGCGAG